>JBOHSC010000349.1:0-15932 GCA_050733115.1 Gemmatimonadales bacterium | reverse complement strand
GACGAGGTACTGTCCCTCGTCGCTGGCGGATGGATGTCCCGGCCCGGGTTCCACCACATGGAGGTAGGCAACACCGAGCCGGTCGAGGGCCGCCGCGGCGTAACCGAAGGTGGCGGCCGGATCGCTATCGTGCATGTCGTTCCCCGGGTGAAGGGGAGAGAGTCGTACGCCCACCCGCTCCGGTCCCCAGATGTCACAGATGGCCGCTGTGACTTCCAGGAGGAGCCGAGCGCGATTCTCTCGAGCGCCGCCGTATCGATCCTCGCGCCGGTTGGTACCGTCGCGGAGGAACTGGTCGATGAGATATCCGTTGCCCGCATGGATATCCACACCGTCGAATCCGATGGCAAGCGCGAGGCGGGAGGCGTGGGCGAATTGCGCCACGATCTCCTCCACTTCCCCGGTCGTCAACGCGCGCGGGGTTACCAGGGGCAGGCGCCCCTCGAACGTGAAGATCTCGCCGCGGGCAGCGACGGCAGAGGGGGCGACCGGCAGCAGGCCCGGGGGAAGGTTGGCCGGATGGGACATTCGTCCGGCATGCCAGAGCTGAAGCACGATCCGGCCGCCCCTGGCGTGAACGGCCCGGGTTACCCGATGCCACGCGGCGGCCTGATCTGCTCGGTGAAGGCCCGGTGTATTGGGGAAGCCGGCTCCCCCGGCGCACACATGATTGGCCTCGGTGACGATCAGGCCGGCGGTGGCCCGCTGAGCGTAGTACACCGGGGCCAGGGCGGAAGGGACGTGATCGGGAGTCGCGCGGCTTCGTGTCATAGGAGCCATGACGAGGCGGTTGGCCAGGCGGTACGCGCCCAGATCCACCGCTCCGAAGAGCGACGGATTGGTTCCGCCGTTGGGGTTGATCTCTCTCGCCGCCTGCATTCCGGGCCTCCGGGGCGTGATGGGTGCGGGTAGAGTCTGGCCTGTGCAGTGCCTCAGCAGGTCCCGCTGTCGCGAGTCGGGACCCGGCGAGCCTGGGACTGCCCGCGGGTGAACAGTTGGTATCCGATCACGGTCCCTTGCTCGATCGGCGATCCCGCCCGCCGCTCGAACTCCGATTCCAACGCCTGCCATTCGGGCGTGTGATGCAACCGCGTCAGCAGCAACGCGTCCGCACGGGGATCGATCGCCTGCGCGCTTCCGGATTCCACCGGCAGCAAGCAGAGATGCGCGCCCGAGCGGCGCGCGTAGTAGGCCAGGGTCAGGGTCGCGTAGCCCGGGGCCACCGCGACCGTCGCTCCGGACGGCAAGCGGGCGTCGAGCCAGGCGATCGCCGACCGCGAGTCGTCCTTTCGATAGTCTGCCACGAAGAACCACTGCGCGTCGGACCAGAGAAAGAGTCCACAGAAAATTGCCGTCACGGCGGCCCTCAGCGGCTGTCGTAGGCGCGCGATCGCCACGCCCAGAATCGCGGCGAAGCCGATGAGCCCGACCACGGTATAGCGGACATTGTACGCCTTGGCCGTTGCCGCTGAGCCGAGAAGCGCCAGTAGCATGGGGAGCGCAAAGAGTACGAGGAGCCAGGTCATTGCCCGCCCCCGGTTGGCCACTGCCAGTGCTGTCGCCAGTGCGAGAGTCACTCCGGCGAGGCTCAGCGTGACGAGATGATTTCGCGCGGCGATGCTCCACCCGGCATCCTGGATCTCGCGCACCGACGGGCCGAAGGAGTATCCGCCCAGATAGGTGAATACGGTGTAAGGGAGCTCAAGTCCGGTGAGCGGGCGCTCCGGCGATCCGGTGCCCGTCGCGGAGGCGATGGACTGGGCCAGACCGACATAGGAAGGCGCGATGAGCACCACGATGGCGGCCGACGCGACCAGGAGGGGGCGCATTGCCCTGCCTCGATCCTCCCCGAGAAGCACCCATACCCAGGCGACCATTGGAACCACGATCCCCACCGGGTGCGTCAGCATCGCGAGGCTGCTGCAAACGGCGAAAGCGCCCCAGAGCCACGGCGACCCCGTCCGCCGGGCACGGACCAGCGCGAACAGCCCCGCGCTGGCGAAGAGGACGAGCAGGGCGTAGGGCCGCGCCTCCTGGGAGTACCACATGTGCAGGGGGTTGAGGGCGAGT
This sequence comes from Gemmatimonadales bacterium, assembly GCA_050733115.1. GTDB lineage: Bacteria > Gemmatimonadota > Gemmatimonadetes > Gemmatimonadales > GWC2-71-9 > CAVVWJ01. The sequence continues at coordinate 13,862 of JBOHSC010000349.1, read as the reverse complement.
AACGCGGCGCACAGCGTGGCGACGTCGCGGCGCTGGCTCAGCTCCCGCATCATGAGCCATACCATCGGGATGGTCAGCGCCCCGGCCATGGCGGAGATGAAACGGAGGCTCACCTCGCCATCGCCGAACGATCGCTCGACTATATGGAGCAGCCAGAAGTACAGTGGTGGCTCGAACGCATTGTGGCGCATGGCCGCCGCCGGAATGCTCCAGAAGGCTTCGCTCGCGGTGCGGAGCGACGCCACCTCGTCGATCCAGAGACTGTTCTGACCGAGGCGGTAGAATCGGAGCACAGCCCCCACCGCACAGAGCAGGAGCATCGCCGTTTCTGAGCGACCGAGGGCACCAGCCAGCCGTGGCGCGCTCAAACGGCGGACGCCGCCGCGCGGTCCAACCTCAACACGGATTGCCGTGTCCCGTAGGTGAGGGCGAGGGCGACATAGCCGACAAAGAGTATGGCGAGGCAGAGTCCGTTGACCGAAGAGACGAACAGCCAGACCGCGTGGCGAGGGCGCCAGGCATCCATCACCGAGTCGGTATTGATCCAGTTGAGCGCCGGGATTGCGTAGAGCACCAGAAAAATCGGGCGAAGCACGGTGGGAGCGCCTGGCGGAAGACCGCGCAGGACGAGGATGACCGCCGGAGCCGCAAGAATGACCATGTCGTAACCGAGATGATGCCCGGCGACCAATAGCGTCATACACACGATCGCCGTCGCAAGGTCCCGGTCGCTCGCGTGGTCACGATCGAGTCTGCGGAAGGCCAGCGCTGCGACGGCCAGGATGCCGACCGCGACCAGCGCTTCGGCGCCGCCAGACAGCGAGTGGCCCATGAAGCGGTCGACCAGAGCAGCGGTGTCGACTTGCCGGTGGTTGGTCGAGGGATCATATGTGGCGATCGACGCCCACTCCCGAACCCCCTCGACGAGGGTCTCCAGGAACGGGCGGATACCGCCCACTCTGGATGCCATGAGCCACAGCAAAGGAAGATTCACTGCCAGCGAGATGACGAAGCCGGCGACTACCGCGCGGAGGTATCCGGCGGCGAGCATCAGCAGCCCCAGCGGGATCCCGAAGGTCGGCTTGAGGGCGGCCAGAGCCAGCGCCAAGCCGCTCCGGGCAGGGGAATTCCTGGCGGAGAGGAGGGCCAGGTAGGTGAAGCAGGTGAGCAGAATTGCCTGTTGGCCCAACAACAGCGTCCAGTGGCCCGGCCGGGAGAGCAGAATCAGCCCCGCAATCAGTCCGGTCCGGGCCCAGGTTACGGGCCACCCAGCCAACCGAAGGGATAGAGCGGCCATCAGCAGCGTCAGGAGAACAGTGAGCCCGAAGTACACCAGGCCCGCGAGCTGGGGTGACAGCAGCCCGAAAGGGAGATGGAGCAGCAGATTGACCGGAAGGAACGGTCCGTACATGTCAGCGACCGGGTAATGGCTGAGAAACCAGGTCCGGTCGTGCGGATTTCCCCCTTCCAGCAGCGCCCGTACGGGGTAGTAGGCGCTGCTGTAGAAATCAATCATGGCCCAGCGGGCACCGAGCTTATCGCTGCCGTTCACCAGGGAGAGCCCGACTCGGAAGATGGCCAGGGCCACTCCGAGGGCGAAGATCGTCCCTCCAGCCACGCGCTCCCAGGTCCGGCTCTCGACCCTGGGCCGACCGCCACCGGGTACGCCGAGTCCGGCCGGTGCGGCGGATCGCATCGATGCCCCTTGATCTTTCACAGCGCGCCGACGAGCTGGCGCATTCTGCCGACCGTGCGCCAATACACGTCTTCCATCAGAATGTGCGCGAACTCACCGTTACGCCCGATGCTGTACAATCCCGGGATGGGTGTGGCCTGCTCGAACGCGAGTCGCTCGGCCTCGTACTCGCGAAGGAAGACGGGGTGGGCGATTGGCGTACGCATGACCCGGCACCCGAGGTAGCGGCGCCGAGCCGTCGGAATCAGGGACTCGAGGTGAGTGAGGCAGAGGTCGCCAAGCTGATCGTCCCCCATGGTCCAGATCGGATCGCCCACCTCGCAACCGATGTCGGCATTGATCGTCGTCTTGCCGTCAGGAGCCAGCCACGGCATCGACCACGTGGCCTCGGTGAGTCGAAAGAATGGCAACCGACGATCAGGAGTCCACGTAACCACATCGGGCAGCAGGCCGCGGCCCTCGAAACGCATGTTGACCAGTGCCATCGGGCGATACCGAAACCGGGCAAGGTGGCGGACGGCGTCGGTTCCTTGAACCAGCTTCGCCAGGATGTGGACCGGAGCCGTGCTCACCACCGCCGATGCCTCGTGAACCTCCCCGCGAACCCGAACCCCGACGGCCTTGCCGTCCTCCACCAGGATGGCCTGGACCGGGGACTCGAGCTGAACGACTCCGTTCAGCTCCTGGGCAAGCCGGTCACAGAGAAAGGCCAGGCTCCCCTCTGGGTAAACGTGCCAGACGTGCGGGCTCTCGGGTTTCTCGCGGGAATAGCCATTGGCCACGGCCCGACCGGTAAGCCGGCTTGCCATTTTCAGCCGGAGTACGTGGGCGGTTCCGCGGTCGACCTGGGGAGGCACCACTGTCGGAGCCAGGTCGTCGGCCGAGGCGCCCGACCACCCTTCGAGCAGAGGGATCGCGACCTCATCGGCGAGCTTGGAGCCGTAGTGTGTGCGGTACCATTCCGCGGCCGACTCGGGGGGCCGACTGGGACGCGACAGGCGGCTCCTGGCCGCGCTGAGAACGAAGCCTGGCGACCGAAGCAGGCCGAAGGGAAAGCCGTAGGTCCGGCCGTCCAGCACGACGGTCTCGCCGTAGTGATGGACATCGCGGCAGTGGCCGCTGATGCCGAGCGCGGCGGCGAGGCGGTTGGTGATGAAATGTGCGCCAAAGTCGCACACGAAGCCGTCTTCGTCGCGAAAGCTGGTGGCGAGGCCGGCGACCTGCCGTCCAGCTTCGTACACGGCGACCGGCACGCCCCGCCGCTTCAGCTCGCGTGCGGCGACCAAACCTGCCAGCCCCGCGCCCACGATCGCTACCGGGGATTTCGCGGCCGAGCTCATCTCGAAGAGCCGTTCTCGCCAGGGCGCGGCGCGGGGGCCGCGAGGTTCTCGGGAGGTCGGCGGAAGGAGACGACGAGCAGCCCCCCCCGGCCACGCCACTGGAAGAGTTGCTCGACGAGGGCAAAGGGGAGGAGGCCCACGAGGGAATTACGCTGAAAGCGCCGGGTCAGCCAGGCAGGCGCCTGCCAGTCGAAGAGGACGCGACGGAGTGATTCCAGCCACGACGCGGCATTCGCCGCACTGGAGACGGAGTCGAGCTCGAGTCCCACCCGAGCGGCCAGGATTCGCAGGGCTCCGATCGGATAGACGGCACGCTGCCGGGGAAAGTCATAGCCGGCCCAGTGGCGTCCGCCGAACATTCGGAAACCCGGGGCCGCCAGATTGTTGAGGACGACGATGGCCCGGCCACCGGGACGCAGCATGGTTCGGACGCTGGCCAACTCGGCGATCGGGTCGGGCGTGTACTCCAACGCGTCGTTCAGAATGATCAGCTCGCAGGACCGATCCGGGCGGGGCGTGATCGGCCCGTCGCCCCGGCCACCCAGCTCGAGAACCCCGGCCGCGTCGACGCCGCGTTTCCAACCGGCCAGCCGCCGCGCCGCGCTTGGGGGCACTCCTCGTTCCCCGTTGGGGGAGGGGAAGAGCCTGGCGCGGTCGGCCACCGCCGGCCCTGGGCTCAGGTACACGCTCCCGCAATCCGTGCAGCGCAGGGCCAGCAGCGACTCTCTCGTGACCGGGTACGCGAAATCCTCGGTTACCGCGATGGGCTCGGCCTCCGCGTCTCCGCACACCGGGCAGTCCAAGGGCACGAACCGCACGGGAGACGTGACGACCCTTGTCTGAGCCGGCGGGGGCAGCTGAGTCGCTCGCCGCTCGTTCCCGACCTCCGCGGGTGCTGCCGCTGCCTCCGTAGCAAGCATTCTCGCGTCCTGGAAGCTCAGAGGCCCCTCTGGGCCGGCGTCTGAATCGGTTCGATGGGAGTCGCGAGCGCACCGCCATCAGCCGTCAGCATCATCGGCTTGGCGTGCCCGTTGGTGAGGCCCTCGTTCACGACCAGCCGCCGCTGAAATGCACAAACGCGACGCACGCCCTCCCGGAGGGAGACCAGCGGCTCGATTCCCAGCACGGTCCGCTGGCGCTCCAGAGTCGGCCGCTTGACCAGCGTCATCTGAGGCGGAAGTGCCGACGTTCGGACCAGACTCGGGTCGGCCTGGAGCTCCGCGCGGATCATCGCTGCAAGGTCGGCCATCGGCACGATATCCGGGTGACCGATATTGATGGTCGTGTAGTGGTCCACGTGCGCGGCGGCCTCGATGGCGCGCACCGCGTCCGAGACGTGCAGCCATCCGCGTGCGCTTCCCCGGTGCACTTCGATGGACCGCCCCCGCGCAAGATTGGCGGCGAACCGGATCATCGCGGACCGATGGTCGCCGAGGTCCTCCGTCTCGTCGTAGATCATGCACGGGCGGACGGTCACCGCCTGTAGCGTGCCGGTCCGCACCTCGTACTCGACCAGTTGTTCTCCCAGCCACTTGGAGAGGCCGTATCGATTGTTCGGCTGGGGGAGCGCCATCGCATCGTCCATCGGATCGCAGGCAGGGCCGTAGACCTCCGACGAAGAGAAGTACACGCACATGCACTCCGCCCGCTTGCACAACTGAAGGACGTTGTTCATCCCGCTCAGATTGGTGGCGATGGCGAGCGACCCGGCCTGTTCGCACGTCATTCGTCCTACCGCGGCGGCGGTGAGGAACACGACGTCCGGCCCCCAGTCGAACGCGGGCAGCAGGTCGATCGGGTGGGAGATGTCGGCCATGAGGTAGTCTTTGCGCCAGCCCGGCCGGATGTCCACCTCCATCACCGCGTACCCGGTCGAGCGAAGATACTCAACGAGGGGTGCGCCGATGTTGCCGGCAGCGCCGATCACCAGGGCTCTACGAAGCGTCCGCATGGTCACATCTCCAGTGGGGGGCAGTCGCCCTTGGGGAGTCAGTCGCCGGATTCCGTTCAGCCTGATCGGCCGTCAAGTGGCCAGCACCGGCACCCGTCGGGCGAGCTCGCCGGATGTCGCGACTCGGCTCGCATGGGCGCCTACGGTAACGACCTCGAACTCGGTGCCGAGGATGTCGAGCACCTCGGTGAACAGCTGTCGTTTCCGTCGCACCGGGAGATCCATCCCCGGAAAGAACGAGAGCTCAGGCGTCTTGTCGCCGCTCAGCAGGTCGAGTGGGTGAAGCAGGAAGCTCGGTTCAACTCCGAACAGCTTGCACGAAGAGAGCGCTGCCCGCAGATACGCATGCATCAGCCCTCGGGAGAAGCGGCTGAGATACAGGAGGTAGCTCATGTGGAACGGCACGCGAATGATCGGGAAGGTGGTGACCGGTATTTCGACCAGGCTCCGTCCACCGCTGAGGTTCCACCGATAGGGCTTGTTGGGCCGGAAGCCGTCGCGGGCACAGCCGAAGAGCCCCGCGCGGCGGTCGCGCTCCTCGGCGGTCAGTTGCGTCGAGGTGAGGAGGTAGCGCCGCGCCAGCGGCCCGATGAACGTGGGAAGCGTGGACGCATCGTATGCGTACTGGCGCCGCGCGAGCACGTGGAGGAGCTCGGGCGACCAGGTGTAACCCGGCCCCCGGAAGCCGGTGGGCCGCTGACCTGTCGCGGCCTGGAGGGCCTGCTCCGCATGGGCGATTTCCTCTTCCAACCGCTCGGGGGGGAGCAGGTGCATCCAGGACTGGTGGGAGAACGAATGATTCCCGATCTCGTGGCCCTGATCGGCGACCGCGCGAAGGTGCTTCATGTTGGGCTCGCGCGTTGCATCGAAGCCGACCACGAAAAACGTGATCTTCAGGCCGAGCCGGTCGAGCAGCTCGAGCACTTCGGGCAGGAAGACCGGAAGGTACGACGGCCGGCTTTCCCAGCTCGGATCGCCTCTGGTACGCAAATAGGTCCAGAGGTCGTCCAGATCGAGCGAGATGCTGGCCACCTGCTGCGATGTACTCATCAGTTCTGCACTGCCGTCATGGTGTGAGACCTCGATGCGAGTCTGGCCCGGAGCTGGGCGGCGCGGTCATTCGCCAGCGCAACCGTTTCGTTCACGTTCAGCGTGCCGTTTGCGATCTGGGCTGAGTTCACGATGAACACGTTCGGAAGCGAGGTTTGCATCTCGGGCTTCGCGCGATCGGTATAGTCCAGGGTCGTGATCGCAAGCATGTCCCGAACCTTCGACACCTCGAATGCCAGAACGTCGCTCCTGCGAAAGTCGGGATACATCCGCTCGAGCGCTGCGAGGAACTGTTCCCGGATCTCATCCGGCTTCGCTGCCCAGAATCGGTCGTTCTGTGCGAGATACCGGGGCAGGTATACCAGGGCATTACCGCCGAAGTGGCGCCGATCGACCAGTGCGGTCATCTCGATGACCGCAGTGAACGGCACCCAGGCCTCCGTGATATTGGTGATGTAGAAGTCGGCCAGCGGCCGCCGGAGCAACATCGATGCGCAGGTGATTCCCTGGTACACGACCTTCCCAAGGCGCGCGCGTTCTCCGGGCGAGAGTTGCGGGCACAGGCTCTCGACCCGGGGGCATGAGACGGTCAGGATCACCCGGTCGAAGCTGTGCGTGGTGCCATCAGCGACCCGGACATCGACGCCCTGCCCGTGATCGGACACACTCGCCGCGGGCTGGCCGCACAGGATGCGCACCCCGCGCGACTCGAGCTCGGCACCGAAGCGGCTCAGGATCCGGGCATACCCGCCCTCGACGTAGCCGAACATTTCCCGCTTGAGTCCCGAGCGCCGCGCCGCGTACATGCGGGCGATGGTGGCCCAGATGAACGAGGCGCTGGTAATCCTGTAGTTCTCACCCAGCTTGCTTTTGAGAAGCGGGAGCCAGATGCGCTCGAAGGTGCGCTTCCCCGAGAGGCGCCGAAGCCAATCGGTCACCGGGATTCTTTCCAGCGGCCGCCAGTCCCGCACCCGTGAGGCGTAGAGGATGGTTGCCGCCAGCCGCGCCTTGTCGACCAGCGACAGCGCAGGGAACCGGAGGAACTCCACGCTGTTTGACAGCGAGTGCAGCCGGCCGTCGGTGTAGAACCCGGTTCGGGTCGTGTTCCAGCGCAGGACGTCCGCCAGCCTGAGCTCCTCGAGGAGGCCGCGGAGGTGGCGGTCCGACTGGAGGATGACGTGGTAGTAGCGGTCCCACGTGTACCCGCCGATCGAGTGCGCGCCGGCCAACCCACCGATCTCAGGGGCCGCTTCGAGGATCGTGACCTGATACCCCTGGCTCTGGAGTCGCAGCGCGAGAGTCATCCCCAGGATACCGCCGCCGACGATACCCACTCGGCCGGCCTGCTCGGGGTTCGCGGGATCAGAAATCATGGGGTCTCTGTCATACTCGCCGTTGCGGCAAAGCATCTACTGCCGAGAGCAGTCTTCGCCCTCGGGCCCGAAGCCTTCGGGCGGACCTCTCGATGCTCGACCTCGAGTCAAGGACGTGCTCTGCGCAGTCACCTGGTTGGGATGGGAGCTCTGTGGGGGTGTTGAGCATGATTCAAGCCAGCACAGTGACCAATCTGGCTTGTCCGTGGTGGCGCCGACGTGCGAAGGGCCACGGGCCCGATAACTGCTTACTGATACGTTATTTGGAACGATGGTAGGGGATGGCCTCGAGGGAGTGCTGAGGGTTCCAAAGGGGGCCACTTTCACGCCTCAGGTGGCGCGCGGCGGCAACACCTCCGGGTGTGCGATTCACCCTGAATTGATGTCCGGTTTCTCTATCTTTGATGGCCGAGAACCCGTTGGGCCAGAAGACTTCCCAGGAGCCCGAGGTGACCGAGGATCGTCCGAACCACTTTCATCTTGGAGCGGCCCAGCACGCGCACTTCGAGAACGGTGGGGAACTCCAGAATCCTTCCTCCCCTCAGATCCAGCCGGCCCAGCATCTCGGTAATTCCCAGAAAACCCGGCTCGCGCAGTGGGAGGGCCAGGATGGCACTCCGCCGGTAGACCCGGAAACAACTGGTGTATGTGCTGAGCTTCTGATGCAGCACCAGCCGGTAGAAGGCGGACGCCGATTTGGACAATGAGAGCCGCCAGGCAGGAACGTTTCGCACTCCTCCGCCACTGTGGTAGGGGGAGGCCGTGACCAGATCTACCCCCGCAGTGAGCAATGGGATCATGGCGCCCAACTCGTGGGGATCGTAGGTGCAGTCGCAATCGATGGAGCACACAACCTCAGTGTCTGCCCGGCGGATGCCGGTCAGAATGGCGGCCGATACGCCCTGGTTCGCGGGCTGGTGGATCACTGTGCAGTTCGGCCGGTTCCCGAACACCCGGTCCAGCACTGCCGCCGTGCTGTCGGTGCTACCGTCGTTCACGAAGATGAGGCTCAACTGGTACCTGTCGCTGAGCTTTTCCGCGACCTGTTCCAGTGTGTTCGAGAGGTAGGGGAGGGCCGCCTCCTCATTGAAGCAGGGAATCACCACGCTGACCTGGGCCGGTGCCACACCGGAGCGAGTAGGCCCCTCCAGCCCCGCCGGCGTGAAGACCCGCACCGGCCGGGCGGCCGGCGTCGACGCCACCGCCAACTCCAGACTCGGCATGCGTGCCTCGATACCGAGACGCTGGGCGATACTCTCGAACCGGTACCGGCTGAGGTATTCCCGGAGAATTCCCTCCATCTTCCCGAGGTTCCGGTACTGCCTCACCTGCTGGTGGAAGGGAACCGCCTGGATCCTCGGCTGATCCGGATCCAACTCCCAGGTGTGGAAATACATGACGAAGGGGGCATGGTACGTCCGATCCCATCTTGCCACGGCGCGTCTCATGAGGGGCTGCGGAAGCTGGCGGAAGTAGTTGCCTCCGGCGATCGGAATCTTGAGGCCGAGGAACTCCGCGCTCGAGAGAGGGAACTCCCAGATCATGCCGGAGGCGGTACGATGCTGGTGGGCAAAGCGGCGCCAGGGTTCGCGGGCGTAGGCTCTCAGGATGGGCTTGATGCTGGAGTCGTAGACGTAGCCCGCCCTGGCCAGCTCCTCGAGCGCCCAAAGATCGTCGTGGTTGAACCAGCGCCGGGCGACGCGATACCCGAGGACTTTCTGCCCGCTGGCCCGCTCCAGCGCTTCTTGCGCACGGACCAGATCCTCCCGGAATTCGCCGGGAGTCATCTGCCAGATGCCGCGATGATAGTACCCCCTGCTGGCGATCTCATGCCCTCGGGAGGCCACCTTGCACACCAACTCGGGCGCCGTATCGGCCACCCATCCAAGGACGAAAAAAGTGGCTCGGATCTTGAACTCGTCCAGCAGAGCCAGAGTTCGCTCGGTCCCGATCTCCAACCGTCTCTCGAAGCGAGACCACTTGGCGGGCTCGATGATCCGATTCAGTGGGGAGACATGGTAATAGTCCTCCAGCGCCACTGTCAGCAGATGTGCCTTGCCACTCATTTCACATCTCCAGCCTCCACCCGCGCGGTGCGAGTGAGCGTGGGATAGTGGCCTTGGCCGGCCGGTGGAGGTAAGGGAACAAGTGCGACGCTACGCACGCGGCGTGCCCGCCGCCGCGCGCCATAAGGGCGAGTACTTGCCTCATCTGCTTGATTCATGCAACACTTTCCGGCGAAGCTGTGGTGCGAGGGATGCAGCCGCCGGGTAGTTCTCTCCTTGGTCAGGGAAGCATGACCCGTCCACAACCGAAGATCGCTCAGCTCGGCCCTCGGCTGGAAAATTTCCTCTTCGGGAACGCCTGGCCGTTCCGTCTGGCCCGGGCCCTCGGTATTCAGCCGGCGGTGCGGACCGTTCGGCACAGCATCGCGATCGGCCACGGCTCGGTCGGCCTGCCGCCACTGAAATTGGCCTTCGCCTCGGATTTTCATGCGGGACCCACGACCGATCCTGCTCTCTTGCGCGTCGCCTTTACGGAGTTGCGCGCGGCCGCCCCGGATGTCCTTCTGCTCGGCGGCGATTTCGTCACGCTGGCGTTGTCGGAAGCCGACTGGTTGTTCACCGAGCTCGGCGAGATTCCGGCCCCCCTGGGGCGATTCGCGGTCCTGGGCAATCACGACTGGTGGTCGGGTCCCCAGCCCATCGTCCGTCGGCTCGAGGAGGCGGGGATTCAGGTCCTGACCAATCGCAACGTTCGGCTCGCGCCGCCGTTCGATCGGGTGTGGATCTGCGGCATCGACGACCACTGGTGTGGAAGCCCTGACGGAGCCGCCGCCTTGGCTGGCGCGGAAGACATCCGGGTGGTGCTCATGCACGCCCCTTCAGGCTTGCTCGACATGGGCCGGGAACGCTTCGACCTCGCTGTGTGTGGGCACACGCATGGTGGTCAGCTCGCCCTCCCAGGCGGAATCCCGATCACCGTGCCGCACGGGCGTCTCTCCCGACGATATGCTCGGGGTCGATTCGACCTCGCCGAGGGTGGCACCCTCATCGTCAGTGTGGGTGTCGGCTGCGTGGGATTGCCGTTTCGCCTCTTCGCCAAGCCCGAGATTGTCGTGTGCACCCTGACGACCAACTCCCTCGGTAGTGAGGTCCGTGAAGCGTGACCATCTTCATGGGTTCCCGCCCGCAGCAGGCCCGTCGGGTTCGCCGCCGACGATCTAGGGCCGAGATCTGACCGTCAGAACTGAGATCGTCGGCGGCATGCCGAAGCGGACAGGGATTCCGCTCGTGCCCACGCCGGTTGTTACGAATAAGTCCCGACCACCTTCCCTGACGTGTCCCATTACGTAACGCTGCCCGTAGATCGACGGCACAATTGGGGATCCGACAAAGGGCAGCCGAACCTGCCCTCCATGGGTGTGCCCGGCGAGCGTCAGGAGGACCCGTCCGGGCACCTCGGGAAAGACGTCGGGATTGTGGGTCATGGCGATCACCGGGGTGGTGCTGTCGGTCACCGGTTGCAGGGCCTTTCGAACGTTGTGCGGCGCGCTCCAGAAATCGCTGATGCCCGCGATCCAGACCGGACCACTCGGAGTGGCGATCCGCACCGCGGTGTCCTCCAGGACTCTCACTCCCCTCGCGGTCAGCGCCTCATACACGAGGGGGCCATTCAAGCTCCGATCATGATTTCCCAGGACTCCGAACACTCCCGCCGGCGCCCGGAGGCGGCCGAGCTCCACCGCAATCTTGTCCGGGGCAACCGCTTTCCCACCAATCACGTCTACCGTGACGAAATCGCCGAGGAGGCATACGAGATCCGGGTTGGTACCATTGATCCGGTCGACCACCTTGCGGAGGTGCGGCAGATCCTGAAACGGCGAGCCGACATGGAGATCGCTCACGACCGCGATCCGGAGTGGTCTGGGGTACGGCCAGTTCAGGGGGAGCTGTACTTCCTGAACCCGCAGGCTCGAAGGCTCGATCCAGAATCCCCACAATACGCATCCAAGGAGCACCACGAGCGCGCTCAAAGACACGCTCTTCCGCACCGTCATGATCTCTCTCCGCCCGTGTCGTTTGTCGAAGTACCTTGCATTAGCCACTGCCTGACCCAAGAATCCATGCCTCTGGGACCCGCATAGATCGGAGACGCCGTGTCGCTTGCCCTCTGTTTTGGAACCCGCCCGCAGGTAGTCAAGGCCTCGATGCTCCTCGAGGTGCTGCGCAGGCGGTGGCAGGTGATCGCCGTCGATACCGGCCAGCACTACGACTTCGAGCTGAACGGGCTCTTCTATCAGCAGCTGGGCATCCCCCACCCGGACCACTTTCTCGAGGTGGGCTCCGACACGCCCTCGAATCAGACTGCCTCGGTGCTCACCCGGACGGCCGAAATCCTTTGCGCCAAGCGGCCGGCCGCCGTGGTGGTCATCGGCGACACGAACAGCACGCTGGGTGCCGCGCTTGCAGCCAGCAAGGAGGGCTTTCCACTCGTGCATGTCGAGGCCGGCCTCCGTTCCAGCGAGCCGAATCTGCCGGAGGAGACTAATCGCAGGGTGGTGGATGTGCTCGGACAGCTGCTCTGCGCACCTTCGGCGGCGGCAGAGGCGCGGCTTCGCGCAGAGGAGTCGCCCGGCGTCGTGGTCAACACCGGCGACGTCGCCCGTGACGTCCTGTTGCGGCATCTCACCATCGCACCACCGTCGCAGCCTGGCGCGCCCTTCGTGCTCGCCACGTTTCACCGCGCCGCCCTCACCAGCGACCCGGATGCGCTCGCGGCGCTCATCGATGCGCTCGCCTCGCTGGACATGCCGATTCTCCTCCCCCTCCATCCCAGGACCCGGGGCGCGCTCGAGCGCTTCGACCTCCTCCGGCGACTCCCCGCCGCGGTCGATATGCGGGTGCCGCTCGGGTACCTGGAAATGGTCGCGGCGGTGCGGGACGCCGCCGTGGTGATCACCGACTCGGGCGGCCTTCAGCGGGAGGCCTACTGGCTGGGCACGCCCTGCGTCACCATTCGCGGCGAAACGGAGTGGACCGAAACCGTGGCGTGCGGGGCCAATGCGCTCGTCCCGGCGCTCGACGCGCCGCGCCTGCTGGCCGCCACCGTGGCCGCACAGCGGAACAGGGCGAAGGCCTTGCCGTGGGCGCCCGACGCCTACGGCGATGGCCACGCCGCGGCGCGAATCGGAGACGCGATCGCCGGGCTGCTGGGACGCGACAGCGGCTGACCGATGGAAGTCCAGATCTTCGGCATCAAGAAGAGCGCCGACACCCGGAAGGCGCTCCGATTCTTCGCGGAGCGCCGGATCAAGACCCACTTCGTCGACCTGCAGGAGCGTCCCGCCTCGGCGGGGGAGCTGCGGCGATTCACCCAGCGCTTCGGCGTCGAGTCGCTCGTTGACCGGAGCTCGCGCCGCTTCGCCGAGCTCGGCCTCGGCACCGCCCGCCTCAGCGACGAGCGGTGGCTCGAGAAACTCTCACTCGAGCCGAGGCTCCTGCGGGTGCCGCTGGTGCGCTTTCAGCAGCGGCTGACGATCGGCGATGGTGAGGTCGAGTGGCGGGACTGGACCGGCAAGTGACCCAGCTCTCACTCTCCGCGGTGGGCGTCGAGTTCGGCGCCACCACGCTCTTTTCCGGCCTCACGCTCACCGTCACTCGCGGCCAGCGATGGGGCATCATCGGTCGCAACGGATCCGGTAAGACGACGCTCCTCCGGCTCATCATGGGCGACGCCGAGCCTACGACCGGCACCATCGCGCGGGCGTCGGGGCTCAGGTGGTCGGTGATGGAGCAGCACCGCGAGTTCGCCGGCGCTGCGACGGTGTGGGAGGCCGCGGCCGGCGCCTTCGGCGATCTCAGGGCGCTCGAACGCTCGCTGGCAGAACAGGCGGCAGCGATGGCCGAAGTGGGGGAGCGGTGCACTCCCCAGATGCTGGCGAGATACGACCGCGACCTCGAGCGCTTCGACCGGGAGGGCGGATACACCCTCGCCGCCCGGATCGATGCCGTACTCGACGGGCTCGGCTTCGACCCCGATGGTGCGCGGTCGCGGCCCCTCGACTCACTGAGCGGCGGCGAACGGGGCAGACTCGGCCTCGCACAGCAGCTGGTGGAGCCCGCCGACATCCTCCTCCTCGACGAGCCCACCAACCACCTCGACATCGAGACCACGCGCTGGCTGGAAGACTACCTGCGGCGGCTCGATGAGACGGTCCTGGTCATCAGCCACGATCGAGTGTTCCTCCAGGCCGTGGTAGACCACGTCTTTCACCTCGAGGCCGGCACCGGCGTCTCGTATGCCGGCGACTACGAGGACTTCCTGCGGCAACGGGCCGAGCGGCGGCTCTCTCAGCAACGGATTTTCGCCAGGCAGGCGCGCACGATCGCGGCGGAGGAGGACTTCATCCGGCGCAACATTGCCGGCGTCAATACCGCGCAGGCGAAAGG
>JBOHSC010000348.1:0-7796 GCA_050733115.1 Gemmatimonadales bacterium | reverse complement strand
AGTCGGTGTACAGGTAGCCGTAGCCGATGCGTCCGAGAGCCGTCCCACGGCCACCGCCCCCGACGCCCACGCCCAGCAGCGTCATGTCGGTGAGGATGTTCCCGCGCTGGAACAGGCCAAGTTCCTTACCCATGGTCAGCATGCCCCAGGTGCCGCCCGCCGTCAGGTACACCTGACGCATGTCGATCTGGGCGCCCGCGGCGTCGGTTCCGAAGAAGCTGGCGTTGTGCCCGCCAGTCTCGATTTGCGGGGCAAAGCCGAAGTGCACGCCGAGGTCGAGGTTGTCTTCCTTGCCCTTCGCATCAAATACCGCGAAGGCCGGGAGCAGGCCGGTACCGAAACTCAGGTCCTTTCCGGTTGTGACGCAGGTAGTTCCGGCGCATCCTTTGGAAGTCTGATAGATCATGAACGCGTTCACGTTGCCGGCGAAGGTGAAGGCCCAGCCGTTGCTCATCTGCATCGTGAGCTGAGCTTCCGCTGCATTTGCCGCCCCTAACGCCAGACCCATGCACAACAGTGCGACTCGCTTCATAGGTGCTTCTCCCTCAGAGTAAGGATGACCGCCAACGACAGCCAAACTTCGGGACGAGTGCCTGCACCAACAATCGGGACCACGCGTCTAGCGCGCGGAATCATTCATCGGACCAGTGAGCGATGAGTTCACCTCCCAGAATGCGTACCAGAGGGGAAAGGGACGGTGGTTTTCCCACCAGTAATAGTCGTTGATCCGGCTGAGGTAGACATTGGCGCCGAACGGGAGCCGGAACCGCCCGTCATGACGCATTCGCGCAATCTCTTGTGTCAGGCCGGCCGAGTCGGCGGCATGTTCGCCTGCCTGCCCCAACGCAGCGCCCGCCAGGAAGCCCTCGGTGTACGCCGTCTGCTCCGTGGGGCCCAGCGCTCTCCAGTCGTCGCCATTGCGGGCGCTCCAGTGCCGGTCCGGGTCGGGACCGGTCCAGGCGCGCCCTGCAAGAAAACCCGTGGCCCCGAGGGCCACCAGCCACCACCGTGTTACCACGTTCATCCCAAAACGAACCGGCCGGCAGGGCTTCCCTGACGACGGGAGCCCTACCGGCCGGTACGTTTCTCAGTTCTTCGGGGCGCCGGCCTTCCCTGGCAGGCCGAAAACCATCACGGCGTCGCCGAGAGGATAGCTCAACTGGAAATTGCCGCCGCACGCCACCGCGATGAACTGCTCACCGCCGTGCGTGAAGGTCATCGGCGCGGAGTTGCATCCGGCCCCGGCGTTGAACTGCCAGAGCAGCTTGCCGGTCTTGGAATTGTATGCGTTGAAGTTGCCGTTGCCCTCACCGGTGAAGGTGAGCCCGCCGGCGGTGACCAGGGAGCCGCCCATCATCGGCTGCGGCACCTTGTTCTGCCACGCGATCTTGCCGGTCTTGAGATCGACCGCCGAGTAGAGCCCGTACTGCTCTTCGCCCGGAATGGCGACGAACGCCGAGCCGAGCCAGAGCCGGCCCTTCTCGAGCGGGGCACTGTGTGTGATGTAGTTCATCGGCTGGTGCAGGGCAGCCACGAAGGCGTAGTTGAGCGTCGGATCGACCGAGATCGGCGACCACTCAGATCCGCCATTGGCACCGGGGAGCATCCGCGTGCCCTTGTCGCTGGGCAGCGCGAACATGTTTTCCTGGGGCACGAAGGCGTCGCTCCGGCGGACCAGCTTGCCGGTGGCGGCATCGAGCACGTACACCCAGCCGGTCTTGCCGGCGTGGACCACGACCTTCTGACCGCCGATGGTGGTGACCACCGGGGGGGACACGGCATCGAGGTCCCAGAGGTCGTGTGGCACCGTCTGGTAGTACCACTTAGTCTTGCCGCTGGTGGCGTCGATGGCCACCACGCAGTCGGTGTAGAGATTGTCGCCGGGACGGACGCTGCCGTCGAGGTCGGGCGACGGGTTGCCGACCGCCACGAAGATCGTGTTCGACTCCTTGTCGTACGCCGGCGTCATCCAGACGCCGCCGCCGCCGGTCTTCCAGGAATCGGCGAACTTGGCGCTGTCGGCCTTTTCCTTGGCGACGTCGCGGTGCAGATCGGCGCCATCGGGCGTGCTCGGAGCCCAGGTACCGAACCAGCCGCTCGGTGCCTTCGCGTCGAAGGTCGGATCGCCGTTGGGGGACGGAATCGAGTACCAGCGCCAGACCTGGTCGCCGGTCATCGCGTTGTAGGCGGTGACGTGTCCGCGGATTCCGTATTCACCGCCGGAGACGCCCACGATGACGTTGTCGCCGATGATCAGGGGAGCGTGGGTGATGCTGTACCCATAGGTGGGGTCAGCGACTTCCTTGTCCCACATGACTTTGCCGGATTTTCCGTCGAGGGCGACCAGGTGGGCGTCGAGGGTGCCCATGTAGACGTGGGCGCCGCCGTGAATGCCAACGCCGCGATTGTTGGGCCCGCAACAGAAGATGGTGGTGCCCAGCTTGTGCTCGTAACGCCAAAGCTCTTTCCGGGTATTCAGATCGTATGCCATGGCCGTATTGTACGGCGTGGTCACGTACATGATCCCGCCCGACACGATCGGCGTATTCTCGAACGACCCCAGCTTCGTGATGCCAGTCTGGAAAATCATGCGCGGGACGAGCTGTCCCACGTTGGCGCTGGTGATGCTCTTGAGGGTCGAGTACCGCTGATTCCAGTCGTTGCCGCCGTACGTCGTCCAGTCACCGCCCTGGGCGGCGAGGGGTCCGGCGGCGGCGAGGAGCACGAGGGCGACCAACCAACGTGAACCATTCTTCATAGGCACTCTTCCCTTCGGAAGGATCGAGGCGCTTCTAGGCCAGCCGCGGTGCGGCTGGCGAGGGCTAGCATATTGGGTAGTCGATACGGCACGTGGCCGCGGAGGCAACGCCCGAAGCTGGCGTCATATGTCGAGGTAAAGCCTTAAGTGCTGAACGGGATACAATCTGCGTCGGCCAGGTATTACGTCAAGACCCAACTTCCTGACACCGATTCGAGCCTGCTCGCCTACTTCACGTCAACTCCTACAAGTGCAAAGACTTGCGCGGTCTCATTCCGAAACCGTCCCCCGTGCCCGCCGCTACTTGAAGAGGGCCGATGCCTTGACCAGGGTGTTCCAAACCCCCCAGAGCAGGGGAACCCCGACCAGGGTCCAGGCAAGCATTACCAGCCACCACTGGCCAGGCCTCTGACCGGACACGTCGTTTTCGGGCATCATCCCACTCCGGAACAATATTCAGGGGTAATAGAATTTATGCAATCTCGCGCGTCATTTGGCGGTGGCCCGCTCGGTGGCCAGCTCCTGGTCCGTCATGTAGAAGCGCTCCTCCACCGGCTTCACGGCCAGGTTGGAGAAGAAGCCCACGACCAGCAGTGCCGCCAGGACGTACATGGTGAAGTTGTAGGCGTCGGCCTTGGGCACCCCGTGGTCGATCTGGTACTGGCGGATGTAGTTCACGAGCACCGGTCCAAGGACGCCCGCCGTGGACCAGGCCGTGAGCAGCCGCCCGTGAATGGCTCCGACGAACTGGGTCCCGAAGATATCGGCGAGGTAGGCGGGGATGGTGGCGAATCCACCGCCGTACATCGTCAAAATGACGCAGAAAATTCCCACGAAGAGCGCGACGTTCCCCAGCCTCCCCGCCGTGGGGGCGAGGGCATATAGCAGGGTGCCGAGGGCGAAGAACACGAAATAGGTCCGCTTTCGTCCCACGTAGTCCGACAGCGAGGCCCAGCCGATCCGCCCGCCGATGTTCGCGAGGCTCAGCAACCCGACGAAGCCGGCCGCGGCGGAGGCGGTCACATTTCCCCGGAAGACTTCCTGGATCATCGGCGACGCCTGCCCCAGCACCCCGATTCCGGCGCTCACGTTCATGCAGAGAACCATCCAAAGAAACCAGAACTGCGGCGTCTTCCAGGCCTCACTGACGTTCACATGACGCCGGGTGATCATCTCCCCCTGGTGTACCACCGGCGTCCATCCGGCGGGCTTCCAGTCGGCCGGCGGGACGCGGTAGCCGAAGGCGCCGCCGAGCATGAAAACGAAGTAGATCGATCCCATCGTCACGAACGTCTGCCAGACGCCGAGCGAGGTCGCGGTGGCGTAGTGCTTCATCAGCGCGTCCGCCAGCGGCGCCCCGATCAACGCGCCACCGCCGAAGCCCATGATGGCCATTCCCGTCGCCATTCCACGGCGGTCCGGGAACCACTTGATCAAGGTCGAAACCGGAGAGATGTACCCCAGCCCCAGGCCAATGCCGCCGATGACGCCGTAGCCGACATACAGGAGCCAGATGCTGTGGAAATGCACCCCGAGCGCCGCAACCATGAAGCCGCCGCCCCAGCAGCACGCCGCTACGACTCCCGCCTTCCGCGGCCCCGCGCGCTCCAGCCATTTGCCGAACACCGCCGCCGAGAGCCCGAGGAACACGATGGCGAGCGTGAAGATCCAGCCAAGCGTGGTGAGCTTCCAATCGCCGGGCGCGGATTCCGTGATGCCCCGAAGGCGGCTCAGCGGCAAATTGAAGACGCTGAACGCGTAGGCTTGGCCGATGCTGAGGTGGATGGCCAGAGCGGCGGGAGGAACCAGCCACCGGTTGAAGCCGGGACCCGCGATGATGCGTTCTCTCGAGAGCAACCCGGCCATTGATACTCTCCTCCATTAGATTGCGGCGGCGTCTGCAGGATGGGCCACTCAAGCTACAGACAAGGGTATCGTGGAGCTAGACCGCCAGTCATGAAGCGCATGCTGCCGACCGTCGGTCGGGTGGGCGGGATTCTCCTTTCTCTCTGCCCGGTCCCCACCGTTGCCAGGGCCCAAACCGCGGCCACTCCCGCCGGCACTGTTTCCTGGCTCACCTCCGACACCGCCGCTCACACGGTCATGCTCCGTTTGGTCGTCACCCGGCCGCCCGGCGAGTCCTCGGCGCTCATCAACGGCTATCGCGCCGGCAGCGTGCAAGTGATCGTGCCGCTCAACTGGACGGTAACGTGGGAATGGAAATCACTCGACTCGGCCGCTACCCACAGCCTGGTCGTGATGGCGGAGCGGGAGAAGCTCCCCCTCGAGGGGGGGCGTTCCGTATTCGACAACGCGCTGACTCGCATGGTCACCGCCGGCCTTTCCGCGGGGCAGGTCGACCAGACCACCTTCACGGCCGATCAGGCGGGTTGGTACTGGATGCTGTGCGGCGTCCCCAGCCACGCGCTCGAGGGTGAGTACATCAGCCTGCGAGTGGATCCCGAGGCGAAGAGCGGGTCGCTGAAAATGAAGGGCTGAGACGAAGGGGCCGCCGGAACGCTCATCGCGCTTCGATCAGCTTCTCGATCTCCCTCTCGAACTCCTCGATCAACCGCTGGTGCTGGGCGCCCGTCGCGGGACCGTAGAACCCTGCGTGTACCTGCCGCACCTTGCCGTCCCGGCCGAGAAAGACGGTCGTGGGAAACGAAGTGAATCCGCGGAGCTGCGGCAGCGTGGCACCCGCCGCCTCCACATCGTTGATCCCCGCCAGCAGCAGGGGAAAGGGGATGGAGAACTTGTCCCGGTACCGCCGCACCTGCCTCTCGTCCACCGCCGTGACGCCCGTGACCTCGTAGGCCAGACCGACGATCTCGAATCCGCGAGAGTGGTAACGACGGTAGAGCCGCACGAGCACAGGCGCGGCGTCGTGGCACGTCGGGCACCAGCTCCCGAAGATGTCCACCAGCACCACTTTTCCCTTGAAGCGAGGGTCCCTCTCTGACACGATCCTGCCATCCAGGTCGGGCGCCGAGAAGTGGAATGGGGTGGTAGTATCCGCGCCGGTCACTTCGGTGGGCGACTTGAGATGCGGCGCACCGGTGCTGCGGACCGCCTCGAACGGCGTCTCCGTCCGGATCCCGGCATGGAAGACGCCGCGCAGAGTGTCGCCGCGGAGCGCCCCCGTCATGAGGTAGACGAAGGAGCCGTCGAAGTGCGACAGCGCAAAGCTGTCTCCCTTCACCGCGCCGGCGAAATGACCGTAGTCGCCCGTGTTGGAAATGAGTGTCCCCTCGAGGCCCGACCTGCCGTTTCTCATCTCGATCACCCTCGGGCTCGTCCCCATCTCCTGAAAAAAGGTGGCATCCCAGCGCCCGATGAGGGTGCTCGGTCCCGATGAGACCGGCCACCGGCCGCGCGTAGCGTGAAAGGGAATGGTGCGAGGTCCCCGATTGCCGATGTTCCGGTAAGTGCCGGCCAGCGAGTCGCCGCGGGTGGAGGCCCCGATCGTAGCCGCGTAATCAGCAATCTCGAAGACCACGCTGTCACCGGAAACCTTCACTGCCGAGAGCTGGTGGCAGAGCGTTCCGTTGCAGAGGCGTCCCTGCCACTTCTCGCCCGTCCGCTCTACCACCAGGCCGAACCGAAGCTCACCGCCGGCCAGGTCGAGCGCCGCACGCCACGAGCCCGCCGGCGAGGGCCCGTACTTCTCCCCCGCTTCCACCTTTGCCGGCAGTGTGTTCCCCTGCCACGGGGCGGGGCAGGCGTATGCCGAGCTGTAGGCGCAGAACGGGTTCCGGGCACGATTGAAGTCCAGTCGGTATCGACCCTTTCCTGCCGGCACGAGGTTGACGAACCGTCCTGCCGGATAGGTCCCCGAGCCGTTCGTTTCGTCCCGGAAATAGATCTCGAGCTCCGATTCCTCGCCGCCGGTGGGAATGCGTCGTACGCGGAGCCGGGTTAGGCGGCTACCCATGGGTACCAACACGCTTCCCGCCTCGATCGCCTCGATCTCGATCCCATCGGGCGCGAGAATGCGCACTGTGCCGCGCCGCTCCGGCGGGAGGAGCGGTCCGGTGAAAGCTGCGTTCCCGTCGAGCGGATAGTACTCCACGGGCCGCGCGACCCGTGACCTCCCGAACACTGTCGCGACCGGCACTCCGCCCGCGCCATCCACCACCAGGGTGTAGCGTCCGAGCGCGACGGGGCGCAAGGGCGGTACCACCCTCCTCCCGTCCGGTCCGTCGAGGGTAACCCGGCCCCCGCCGGCTGTGAGACGATGTTCGGAGAGTCCCTCGAGCGGGAAGTCTGCGTCGGGAGGGCCCAGCCGGAGTCCGGCACCGATGGGCTGCTGAGCTACCGCGGCGAAGGGCGAATTGGGCGCCGTCTGGAGCCAGGCCACGTAGTCGGATCGCTCGCGGGCGAGGGCGTCCGCGGCCTGGGCGACCAGCCGGTTTGCCGGGGCGGCGAGCAGGAGGAGAATGGATGCGGCGCGAGCGACGGTCAGGACTTCTGAAGCGTCCCCACCAGCACCGGCGTGGAGGTCGGCGCCGGAGAGCCGCCCGCGGGCTCGACGGTGATTGCCGCGGCACTCACCGCTCCGCCGCCGGGTACCGGGATCTTCTCGACCTTGGCCCGCCCACCCGGACCCGGCTTGAACGTCACCGACGGAATCGGCTTGCCGTCCTTGATGAACCAGAGCTGATACTCCTGTCCGCCCGGCACCGGCTTGAGCCGGTAGCCGTTGATGATGGCCGTGTTTCGCTGCTGGTCCCAGAAGAGCTGGACGCCCGGATCGGGATCGCCACTGGCGGTCAGCTGGTAGAGCTTGACCCCCGGCTCGAGAATCTGATCGAGCGTAGCCTCACGGTCTTCGAGCTCCAGCTGCCGCTGCGCCAGCGTGGCCTCGCTGTTGGCCACGATGTCCTGCAGCGCCAGTACGTCTTTCTTGAGCCCGGTGAGCGACCAGCCCAGGCCGGCCGCCGCCAGCACGCTTGCGGCGAGCGCCCCCCAGTAGAGCCCCGCCACGCCGCCGCGGGCGCGCGCGGTGGCAGGGCCGCCGATCGGCGTGACCTTACCC
>JBOHSC010000347.1:0-3082 GCA_050733115.1 Gemmatimonadales bacterium | reverse complement strand
CTCTCGACCTTTCTCGCGATGCCGCACCACACGCCTCCCGTCCGGCGCCGCGTCCCCTCCCTCAGGCCTGCAAGCTGTGCGGAGCGCCGCATCCCGCCTCCGCCGCGGCGACCTGTGAGGAATGTCTCGGCCCCCTCGAGCCGGTGTACGACGCCAGCCGCCCTCTCCCCACCGCCGCCACGATCGCGGCCCGGGCCCCCTCGCTCTGGCGCTACCACGAGTGGCTTCCCTTCGACGGCGAGCCGGTCGTCTCTCTCGATAGCGGCTTCACGCCGCTCCTCGAATCGCCGGTCCTCGCGCGCCGCCTCGGTGTCGCCCGGGTCTGGGTCAAGAACGATGCGGTGTCGCATCCGTCGCTCTCGTTCAAGGACCGTGTCGTCGCTACCGCCCTCAACGCCGCCATCGGACTCGGCTGCGAAATCGTCGGCTGCGCGTCGACCGGCAATCTGGCCAATGCCGTTGCCGCCCAGGCGGCGCGCGCCGGCCTCCCCGCCTGGATTTTCATTCCCCACGATCTCGAGGTCGGGAAGGTCGTCGGCACCGCGGTCTACGGACCCAAGCTGGTGCGGGTCCGCGGCAACTACGACGACGTCAATCGTCTCTGCTCGCAGGCGGCCGACCGCTTCGGCTGGGGTCTCGTCAACATCAACCTTCGCGGTTACTACGGCGAAGGGTCGAAGACGATGGCGTTCGAAATCGCGGAGCAGCTGGGCTGGCGGCTGCCTACGGCGGTCGTAGTGCCGATGGCCGGCGGCTCGCTGCTCACCAAGCTCGAGAAGGGATTCCGCGAGTTTGCCGCTGCCGGGCTCGTGTCGGGGCCGGCGCCGCGGCTGTACGGCGCGCAGGCCACCGGCTGCTCGCCGATCGTCAATCTCATCGAGCGCGGAGGTGACACCATCGAGCCGGTGGTGCCCAGCACCATCGCGCGCTCGATCGCCATCGGGAACCCCGCCGACGGCCGCTTTGCCGCGAGTGCCATTCGGAACACCGGGGGGTGGGCCGCGGCCGTCTCCGACGTCGATCTCGTCGCGGGCATCCGTCTCCTCGCCGAGTCCACCGGCGTTTTCGCCGAGACGGCGGGGGGCACCACCATGGCCGCCGCGCTTGCCCTCGCGGCAGCGGGGCGCTTCCATGCCGACGACGAGGTGGTTCTCTGCATCACCGGCAACGGACTCAAGACCGTCGAAGCGCTCCAGGGAGCACTGCCCGAAGCGCCGCTCATCGCACCTCGCATTCGTGAATTGGAGGCCCTTCATGGCCGTGACCTTTAGTCTTCCCACCGTGCTGGCCAGGCTCGCCGACGGGCATTCGACGATCGAGGCCGCCGGCGGCACACTCGGCGACGTCGTCGCGGAGATCGCCGGGCGGTTTCCGCGGCTCGCGCCCCGTCTTCGTGATGCCACGGGCGGGCCGTACCCGTTCGTCACCTACTATCTCAACGACGAGGACATCCGGTTCCGCGACGGGTTTGCCACACCGGTGGGCGAAGGCGACGAGATCACCGTGGTGGCGGCGATCGCGGGGGGATAAGTTCCCCGTCCGCGGGTGCCATCTCCGGCATTCGCCATCGCCAGTCACCCGGAGCACCGAGTCATGAAGGCCAGCGACATCCGCCGCGGTCACGTTCTGATGATCGACGGCAATCCCTGCCGTGTCATGGATTTTCAGCATCGCACGCCGGGCAATCTGCGGGCGTTCGTACAGGTTCGCCTGCGGAACCTCACCAACGGAAACACCTTCGATACCCGCCTCAGCGCCACCGAGTTCGTGGAATCGGCCCGGCTCGACACGAAGGACCTCCAGGTCATGTATCGTGACACCAACGGCGTCCACGTAATGGACTCCTCGACCTACGAGCAGTACTCCCTCGACGACGAGATCGTCGGCGATGAAGGCGCCTGGCTCGAGTCGGGTCTCTCCTTCCAGGCCGAGTGGCTGAACGGCCGGCCCATCGCGATCCTTCTCCCGGCCACCGCGGAGCTCGAGGTGGTCGAGACGGCGCCGGTGATGAAGACCGCCACCAAGACCGCGAGCACCAAGCCGGCGCGCCTGAGCAACGGCGTCACCATTCAGGTACCGGAGTTCATCAGCGAGGGCGAGCGTGTGCGGGTCAATCCTCGCGAGGGCGTCTATCTCGAGCGAGCCAAGTAGCCCTATGGAGGCAATCACGGGCTGAAACCGGGTTTCGGCAGGCTCGTCGTGAATCAAGGAGGCTCGTGACCGCGGGCCTCCTCCCACCGACCAGACCTCGCACCAGGAGACTGCCGATGACCGTGATCGAGACGTATGTCCCGGGGACTTTCTGCTGGGCCGATCTGGGCTCCCCCAACGCCGCCGCCGCCAAGCAGTTCTACACCAGCCTCTTCGGCTGGACCATCGAGGACCGTCCCATGGGTCCCGATGCCACCTACACCATGCTCAATCTCGCTGGGAAAGCGGTTGCCGCTCTGTATCAGCAGGAGCCGCAGCCGGGCATGCCTCCGCACTGGATTTCCTACATCTCCGTCGACAGCGCGGACGAGCTATCGCTCCGCACCCGCGCCCTCGGTGGCACCGTGCTCATGGACGCCTTCGACGTGCTCGACGTCGGCCGCATGGCGATGATCCAGGATCCGACCGGCGGGGTCGTGGCGCTGTGGGAGCCGAAGCGGCACATCGGCGCCGGGGTAATGGGCGAGGTGAACGCCCTCTGCTGGAACGAGCTCGCCACCAACGACACGGCCGCCGCCGGGCGCTTCTTCCAGGAGCTGCTCGGCTGGCGGCTGGAGCCGCAGCGGCTCGGGACGGTCCCGTACACCTTCTTCAAGCGGGGCGATGCGTCGGCCGGGGGAATGATGCAGATCGGCTCCGACTGGGGGCCGGTGCCGACGCACTGGCTCGTCTATTTCGCGGTGGGCGACTGCGACGTGAGCGTTGCGCGGGCGCGAACACTGGGCGCACAGGTGAAGGTTCCTCCGTCCGAAATTGCCGGTGTCGGCCGCTTCGCGGTGCTCGAGGATCCCCACGGCGCCACCTTCGCGATTATCAGGTTGGCGATGTAGATCACCACGCCCAAGCCGGGCGAACGCTAGATTGATGGAAT
>JBOHSC010000346.1:0-2226 GCA_050733115.1 Gemmatimonadales bacterium | reverse complement strand
GCCTGCATCTGGTCGCCGACCGCCGGCAGGGGCAGCCACCCGGACCTTGAGCGCGCCGGCATAGGGACCGGCCAGCTCGGTGCGCGAGGCGCGAGGCTGAACCCGGAGCCGCAGGGTGATCCCCGACCCCGTGGTGGCGATCAGATCATGCCCAGCACGACGCCGCGAGCCAGCCAGAGAACGATCCACGCCACCATCGGCGAGAAGTCGATCATTCCCATCGGCGGGAGGATCCGGCGGATCGGCTCGATGATCCAGTTGGTCAGGATCATGAAGGGTCGCATCCAGCCGGCGTACGGCGAGATGCTGATCCAGGACGAGATCACCCTCACGAAGAGCGCCAGCATCACGAGGTTGAACAGCACGCTCACCGCGAACCGAGCCCATCCTCGAGGACTTGCCTGCCCTAGCGCGCCCAGGGTGTAGGCGAGGCCGATGAGCCAGTGGACCAGGCTGATGAGGAGCAGGCCGCCAAGAACGACGATCGCGACGAGCCAGAGCGAAGCATCCTGCGGATTGCCGCCGAGGCGCACGACCCTGCGCTCCAGCATGCGCAGGACGGGGTCGCTGATCCGGCGAATCAGTTTGGGCCAGGCACCGAATGGATTGATGCGGCGGCCGCGTACTGCCCACGCGGTGCCTGCCACCGCCGACGCATAGGCCAGCGCCGCCACGACCACGATCCTGACTGCTACGTCGATGGTGGCGGCAATCATGCGGGGGGCGGGCTAATGGTCCGAATCGGAGTGGCCGACCCGGATGGGGCGCTGGGCGCCCGAGCGCGTGGTGCACATGAGGGTGTAGCGTCCGCCGTTGATGGCGGCTTCTTCCAGAATCTGGCTGTCACCGCGGCACGACGTCACTTCGCGGGTGTCGGTTTTCCGGAATTCCACGGTGATGAGAGGCTCGAGGCCCACGTTGATCAACCGCCGCACCGTGATACCGGTAAGACTGTCGATGCCCATTTGCCGGAAGCTTCCGGCGGGCCGCCCCCGATGCGAGCCGCGATAGTCCACCGCCCGGTCCACCAACTCGAATACTTCCCCGCCAAGCGTTTCGGCATCGCGCTGGTCGGCGGGGAGATCGGACTTCGGTTCCCGAGCCGCGGGCCGACCGGCTTCGTCCTCGCCGCACCCGGCCAGCATCAGGAGCACGACAAGGCCGGCAGCAGAGCGCCTCATTCCATCGCGAATTCGCGGTTGAACACTACTTCGAAGCTGAACGTCTTTGCCCGGCTCTTGGTCTCCATGTGCTCGGCGATGCGGCGGAGGCGCGCCGGAATCCCGACGATCTTATCCTGCGCTTTGCGGCCGAGCTCGTTGAGCCCTTCGATGCTCTCGATCTTCCAGTAGCGGATCTGTTCCTGCACGATGCGCAGATAGTCTCTCGGCCCGTAGATCCCCGACCGGCGGATGACGTCGGCGAGCTCCTTGAACCCCGGCATGGTCACTCCCGGCATGTCGATGGCCGGAAGGATGAACGACGCGGAGTGCAATGCCTGGTTGGGGTCGCGCTCGAGGATCAGCTCGAACACCGTGCGGTAGAAGGCGTAGTGGCGCGCTTCGTCCTTGGCGACGTGGGAGAGCACCTCGGCAAGCCGCGGCTCATACTCGCCGACGATTCGCCCAGTCTCGCTGTGAGAGAACTGGGTAGCCCGCTCCTGCACGGTCGTGTAGGCGAAGACCCGGTAGGGATCACGATCCCAGTCGGGGTGGAAGCCGCTCCGGAGGTACTCGAACTGCATTTCCTCGATCTTGCGCTGATCGAAGAGCCGGGTGTCCCGGGCATAGTCGTGCAGTACCTGCCCGTGCCTGTCTTCCTCGGCCGTCCACAGATTGTTCCATCTGCGCCAATGGCTGTCATCGCCGAGGTAAACCGCCAGAAGGCGATGGAAGTGCGGCAGCCCTTCCTCGGTGAGCATGTTGAGCGCCAGTGCCGCGCGGATGTGGTCGGGGATGCCCTCGGCCTGTGAGCGGAGTCGCTGAACGAAATCGTCCGGACAGCTGTCGGGCTCTGGGCCCAGCAGTTCGGACGGAAACCACAATTCGCGCTTTCGCTCGTGCGATTCCATGAGCAGCCGGACCTCACCTTCGAGATCGTTGAGAACTTCGACCTTTGAGGCGAGTTCCCGCTCTGAATCGGTAGCGATACCCATGAACGTCTTTCGGATGCGGGGGTAGGAAACAGTCAGGACCAGCCACTAAAGATAGTGTGACTGGTCCCGCC
>JBOHSC010000345.1:0-2617 GCA_050733115.1 Gemmatimonadales bacterium | reverse complement strand
TCGGCTGGTCGGGATACGTCGTATCGTTCCTCAAGGACATCGGCATCAACATCCCCCCCGAATACACCTCGGCCCCCTACACCCACACCACTCCGCCAGGTGCGGGGCTGAATGTCTGGCGCCTCTTCACCGAGGGGTGGTCGAGCACCGGCGCAGTCCTGAACGTGCCCGCCATGGTGATCGTCGCGTTGATCACCATCCTGCTCATCATCGGTATCAGCGAGTCGGCTGGATTCAATAACATCGTCGTGATCATCAAGCTGACGGTCGTATTTCTCTTCATCGGCTTCGGACTCGCCTACATCAACCGTGAGAACTGGGAGCCCTTCGTGCCCGCCGCGGCCGGCCCGGGCAAGTACGGCTGGGACGGCATCGTTCGCGGCGCCGGAGTGATCTTCTTTGCCTACATAGGATTCGACGCGGTGTCCACGGCGGCGCAGGAGACGCGAAACCCGCAACGCGACATGCCCATCGGCATCCTCGGCTCCCTGGCGATCTGCACCGTGCTCTACATCGCGGTCGCACTGGTTCTGACTGGTATCGTGAAGTACACTGAGCTCAACGTTCCCGATCCCATCGCGGTCGGAATCAATGCCGCCGGCCCGGCGCTCGCCTGGCTGCGTCCCGTGGTCAAGATCGGTGCGATTGCCGGACTCTCGTCGGTCATCCTCGTCATGCTCCTCGGCCAGCCGCGAATCTTCTATTCGATGTCGAAGGATGGGCTGTTGCCACCGGTGTTCAGCAAGGTGCATCCGAAGTTCCGCACCCCCTACATCGCCAGCCTCCTCACCGGTGTCGCGGCGATGGCGTTCGCCGGCCTCCTGCCGATCGGACTTCTCGGCGAGCTGGTCTCGATCGGAACCCTCCTCGCTTTCGCAATCGTATGCGCCGGCGTCCTGGTGCTTCGCTACACCGATCCTCAGCGCCCGCGGCCGTTCCGCACACCACTCGTGCCATTCGTTCCGGTTGCCGGCATCCTGGCGTGCGGGTACCTGATGATCGGCCTTCCGGTGGATACCTGGGCCCGGCTGATCATCTGGATGGCGCTCGGGCTGGCGATTTATTTCCTGTATGGGCGTCGTCACTCGAAGGTGCAGCAGGCGGCGGCATCGAGGCGGTAGGAGATTAACTTTGGCCTCATGGCGTTCACGCTTTCTCCAGACCGTATTGCCGCCGCCCGGGCATTCGCATCGGCACTTGTGCCCGGGCAACGGGTCTGCCTCACCACCCACGTAAACCCCGATGGCGACGGCCTCGGCAGCGAGGCCGGACTCGCCCATCTGCTCCGGGGCAGGGGCCTGGACGTCGCAATCACCAATCCGACGCCCACCCCCCCGCGCTTTTCGTTCCTTTTCGATGATCTACCAGGCGTGGACCGCACCGCCGAAGCGATCAAGGAGCTCCGCCGGGCCGACCTCATCGTCGTGCTCGACATCTCCGATCTGGGGCGTCTAGGCATGCTCGGCGACACGGTAAAGGGCCGTGGCGTGCCTACCGCGTGCATCGATCATCACGTGGGTGGGGGCGTCCTTCCGGACGGACCCCGGTACCTCGACGCCGGGGCCGCCGCCACCGCGGAGCTCATTTTCGAGATCGCTCTCGGCAACGGGTGGCTGCTCAGCGAGGAAGCGGCGCGGGGACTCTACGTCGGCATTCTGACCGACACCGGCGGGTTCCGCTTCAGCAACACCCGCCCCCGCACCCTTCGGGTGGCCGCCGAGTTGCTCGAGGCGGGGGTCAATCCGGAGGAGATCTACCTCGAGGTGTACGCGCGCGCCCCCGAAGGGCGTCCACGACTCCTCGCCGAAGCGCTGCAGACCCTCGTGGTGGAGCCTGAATGGGGGCTCGCATGGGTGACCGTGCCCCCCGGTGCCATCGAGCGGCACGGCGTCTCCTCGGATGACCTCGACGGCGTGGTCGAGTTTCCCCGCTCCATCGAAGGGGTCAGGATGGCGCTCCTGTTCCGCGAGATGAGCCAGGGCCGAATCAAGGTCTCCCTCCGCTCCGTCGGGAACGTGGACGTGGCGACGTTCGCCAACCGGTTCGGGGGCGGGGGCCACACCAAGGCGGCCGGCATCGCCATCGCCGGGTCGCTGCCCGAAGTTCAAACGGTGATTCTCGAGGCCGCGCGGAAGTACCTGGGCCCCAAGGGCGCCAACGGCGCGTGACAAGGCGTTGACCGGGTCAGGCTGGGTCCTATATTTCCGATAAAGCCAGTAGGAATTAGCCTGCGGAGAGACATGGACACCATCGATCGCATCGAACGAACCCTCGACACGCTGCGGCCCTACATCGCCTCCCACCGGGGGCAGGTGGAGATCGTGGATTTTGACGAGCAGGAAGGCGTGTTGCTGCTTCGACTTGGGGGCACTTGTCACGGATGCGCGGCCTCGTCCGTCACCCTCAAGCAGGGCATCGAGGTGCGCCTGCGCGAGCTGGTTCCCGAGGTCAAGCACGTGGAGGCGGTTTAGTGGCGGAGTCGCTCGAATCGCGGGTGACTGCGGCGCTCGCGGCGATCCGCAATTCACGGCTGGAGAACGACATTCTGTCCGCCGGAATGGTTCGCGACCTCACCGTAAGTTCCGCCGGAGACGTGAGCTTCACCTTCCTCCTCGCC
>JBOHSC010000344.1:0-5164 GCA_050733115.1 Gemmatimonadales bacterium | reverse complement strand
CCGAGATGTTGAAGTTGGTGATCTTGCTCGTGTCGTCCTTGCAGGTGACGAATTCCATGATGTCTGGATGATCGACCCGGAGAATGCCCATGTTGGCACCACGCCGGGTACCGCCCTGCTTGACCACGTCGGTGGAGGCGTCGAAGAGGCTCATGAAGGAGACGGGACCCGAGGCCACACCCATCGTAGAGCGCACGATGTCGTTCTTGGGACGCAGGCGCGAAAAGCTGAAGCCGGTGCCGCCGCCGGACTGATGCACCAGCGCCATGGCCCGAAGGGTATCGTAGATGCCGCTCTTGCCGTTGGAGAGGGCATCGTCCACCGGGAGGACGAAGCAGGCTGAGAGCTGACCAAGGGGACGGCCGGCGTTCATGAGCGTGGGCGAGTTGGGAACGAAGAGCCGCTCCGCCATCAGCCCGTAGAACGCCTGCGTGACCTCCTCCACCGCGCCGACTGATGCGCCGTACCGGCGATCGGGCTCGGCGATCGTCCGGGCCACGCGCCAGAAGAGATCCTCGGGTGTCTCGACCGGCTTGCCGGCCTCATCCTTCACGAGGTACCGCTTCTCGAGCACTGTGATGGCGTTGGACGAAAGTCGAACGGCGTCCCGTGGAGTGGACGAAGTCATGGAGCTCCCCGTTCATTGTGAAGTTGGAGTGAAGCGTGCAGCGACTGCACCGAGCCATGGGACCCTGCCCTGCTCAACCACATCGGCCCTGCCCCCGCACCTTCGAACCGCCGCCGACCCGAGCCAAAAACGGAAGGGCAAGGTAGGACCGGGGCGGAGAACGCACAATACCACCCAAAAGTCCCGTAACTGCTCACGATGGCGCTTCCCACATCACAAAGATAATGGGATGATCAGCGCGACGACGGCTCCACCGGATAACCGCCCGCGCGGTGCGCCCGCGCCTGCTCGACGTAATGGGCCCACGTGGACGTGATCCGCTGCGAGAGAGTGACATCCACCGGCCGGACGATCCGTCCGGGAACGCCGATGACGAGCGACCGGGGCGGGATCTGCATCCCCTCGGGGATCACCGCGCCGGCGGCCACGACGCTCCCCGTCCCCACCAGCACGTTGTTCAGCACGATCGCCCCCATTCCGATCAGGCACTCGTCCTCGATCGTACAGCCGTGCAGGATCGCCCGGTGGCCCACGCCCACCCGGCGGCCGACCGTACAGGGCACGCCCTCGTCAACGTGGACGATGGTGCCATCCTGCAGGTTGGTCTGCGCGCCGATCACAATGGGAGCCATGTCGCCGCGGACCACGGCGCCGTACCAGACGCTCGATTCCTCCTCGAGCGTCACGTTACCCATGACGGCGGCGGTTGGTGCGATGTAGGCTGTCGGGTGGATCCGCGCGCTCATCGCGGCGCGGGCGGGAAGAGCATCTGGGTCCAGGCCTCGACGGGCGAGCCGGTTCTGAGCGCGGGATGCCACGTCACCGTCCACACGAAGTCGCGGACAGCACGCTCGAACGCCGAGTCATTGGAGGGGCGGAGCCGCTGCACGTCCACCGTTCGGCCTTCGGAGGAGACCTTGACCCAGAGAAGCGAAGGACGCGGCATCTCGGTGACATCGTCGGGCAGCGGCACGAACGGCGGGTTGACGGGCTTGGGGCGCTCGTCGAAGCAGGAACCGTCGGCGTTGTAGCCCACGCCAGGCTCGCAGTGGCTGGCCGGCCGCTGCACGATCGTTTCCTTCCGGCGGGGCAGCTCGGGCGAGCCGATGGCTGAAAGCTGGGGGGTGATCTCGAGCACCTCGCCCGGCTTCACCACCACGGTGTCGGAGTAAAAGTTGAATCGCGGCGCGGAGACACCGAGCGCATGCGGGCCCGGCGGTAACCTGGTGAGCGGCTCGCTCACCGGTTTTTCGTCGATCATCACGGTGGACCCCCGCGGAAGACCGATGATCCGGATACCTCCGCTGTCGCCCTCGATGCGCTTCGCCGTCCTCGAGCTGTCGGCGACGGCGGCTGGAACGGTCGCGGGAGCGCGGGGGGCTGCCGGAACCGCCGGCGGGGTAGCGGATGCCGTTGGTGAGGTCACGGCCCCTCTGTGGGTCGGGCTGTCGGTGACGGTCCTGGGTGGAATCGAGGTGGCGGCGCTGTCCTTGCGCGCCGCGGTGTCGGCCGCCGGTTGGGTGGCCGCAGAATCGCTGATCACTCCCCCTCCGGGAGCCAAGCCGTGGGAGCGATAATAGTAGAAAGCGCCACCACCGCCGCCGAGCACCGCCAGCAGCACCCAGAGCCATCCCCATGACGATCCTCCTCCCCGCATCGCGAGAGAGCGATCGGCGACACGCCTCGAGCCGTCCTGCGGCGTGCGAGACACGGCCCGCCGGTCTACGATCGGCGAATCGAGTGGGGTGGTGGGCTGACTGACGTTGAGCGGAGAGATTCCCCGGACGGGGCTCGGCGTCGTGGCGGCCATGCTCCCGGAGCCGACGCCAGCGGCCGCCGTCGACGCCCGCATGGCGCCGGGAGCGGCGGTGGGCTGGCCCTGAATCGAGGCGACCAGCTCCTCGCAGCTCTGGTAGCGATCGGCGGGGTCCTTCATCAGCATCCGCTTGATGACCTCGAAGATCCGGCGCTCGTCGGCCGTCACCAGCGTGGGACTCGGAATCGGCTCGGTGATGTGCTTGTAGCCGATGGAGAAGCTGTCCTCTCCATCATAGGGCACCGTGCCCGTGAGGCATTGGTAGGCCACCACGCCGAGGCTGTAGATGTCGCTCCGGCCGTCGATCGCCTGCGCTCGCGCCTGCTCGGGACTCATGTAGTGCGGCGTGCCGATCGACATGCCGGTGCCGGTGAGCTTCTGCCCCGATGCCGCCTTGGCGATGCCGAAATCGGTCAGGACCGACTGACCGAATTCGTCGAACATGATGTTGTCGGGCTTGATATCGCGATGGACGATGCCGCGTTGCGCCGCGTAGCCGAGCGCGCCTCCCGACTCGATGAGCAGCCGGCGGATTTCCGGCGGGTTGAGCTTCTTGCGGTCTTTCACCACGGTGGCCAGCGATCCACCGCGGAGGTACTTCATCACGAAATAGATGACCCGGCCGGACCGGCCGACGCGGTAAATCGGGATGATGTTGGGGTGCTCGAGCTGCGCCGCGGTGCGGGCTTCCCGCTGGAAGCGCTCGACGAATTCGGAGTCGAACGCGAGCGAGAACGGCAGCACCTTGATGGCCACCTCGCGCTCGAGCTGCCGGTCGCGCGCGCGATAGACCATGGCCATCCCGCCCCGGCCCAGCTCTTCCATGATCTCGTACTCGGCCGCGAGCGCTTCGCGAACGAGATCGGTTTCCTGGAACGACCCAGTCGCCAGAGCATGCACCGGCGTGGTAGCCAGGAGATCGAGACCGCAGGAAGGGCAGAACTTGGATTTACCGGTAATTTCACTGCCGCAACGGGAGCAGAACATGCGGGCAAGCTATCGCACTCAATGAGGGAGTCAAGCGATCTGTGGCGTCCTGCGAGAGGCCTTGCGCTCAGCATGACCGCCGGGCACCGCTGGATGGGCATTTCGGGGGTGGGAAAATGGCACAAGGCATGCGCTTACCCTGCCGAGTGCTTCGACCCTGGCACCCCTCTCCCGCAGCACCGGGCCCGGGCCCGACCGGAGAACACGTGGTTCCGTATCACACCATCGCCTTCAGCCAGCAGAAGCTCCGCGCCGCGATCCGCCGTGCCGCAGGGCAGGACCCCGCCTTTACCTACGGCTTTGTGGTCCATTCCCGGCGCTACTCGGCCCGCCCGACGCTTGGCCTGATTACGCTCAACGGCGAAAGCCTCCAGTTGAGCGAGCGCCTGCTCAAAGCGCTGGACGGCTCGCCGCTCTGGCTATTCGGGCACGCCAGGATCACTTTGGCGGCAGGGATGACGGCGGAGGGTGCGGAGGAGACCGAACCGGATGTCCAGCCTCTCGCTTCGCTGGTGATGCACATCGCGACGTTCGATGCGAGTAGTGGCGTAACTCAGCACCTGGTGCAGGTCGAGGCGCAGGTGAAGGCCGAAACCCTGGTACAGCCCCTTCTGGTGCTCACGCACGGCCGTCCCGAGGCTTGGCCGCTCTAGCCCGGGCGGCTACTCGTCGACGACCTGGAAGTCCTGGTTTCTGCGGTCGGTCCGTCCCTGCCCGTCGTCAACTATCACCTCCAGCGTGTAGCTCCCCGTCTTCAGGCTCTCGAGCTTGAGGCTCCGGTGTGAAGTTCCCACCGGGAAGGTGCCCTGTTCCTCGAACTTGAGACTGATCGCCGCCGACCCGCCACCGAAGATCTTCTTGAAGAGCCCGCCCCTGCCTCCCTGCTTTCTCACCGCGATCCGCACCGTGTAGGGCGTCCCGGCGCTCAACCCTTCGACCTCGTAGTAGAGATCCATATCCTGCCCGCGCTTGTAGGTGCGGAGCGGGTTGAAGGTGACGGTGTCGTCGGCTGCGCGGCGCCAGAAGAGATTGGTGTTCCGGCTCCCGAGCACGAGGTCGCTGAGAGAGAGCGAGGCCGCCGTGGGCTGTCCCACACGCACGGTGTCGCGCGGGAGCACGACACCGGCTTCTTCGCCCTGCTGGATGGCGAGGCGGTATTCGTATTTTCCGGCCGGCACATTGAGTGCCGCGCGGCCGACGAGGTGCTCGGTGGGAGGCACCGGAGCGGGTGATACGAAGTGACGGGTGGTGTCGAGCGAGGCCACGACCTTCCCCGCCCTGTCACTGGCGACGAACCGGACCCGGACCGAGTAGAGATAGCCTCGGGTCACGGTCACCGGCTCGAGAGTCGATCCGGCGATCGCGTACGCGACCTGCACCAGGCTCCCCGCCGAATCGTGCCCCACCGCCAGCACTTCGGAGTTGACCTTGAGCTCCGAGGGGAAGCTCAGCTCGTAGCTGTCCGTCCTGGTGCCGACTGCGATGCTGGCCTGCCCGAGCATCCGTTCTTCCGTTTGATAGCGTCCGCTCCCGATCCCCCCGGCGGCCTGGAGCCGCTGGTAGATGGGCGAGAGCTGCTCCCGGCTCAGCATCAGCTGCTCGGCCATCGGGTTCGCCGAGGTGCGATCTTCCCGCAACGCGATCGCATCGCTGAACCCGAGCACGTCGAAGAGACTCTCGACCAGCTTGAAGTCCTGGACATCTTCCCGGGCGACGAAGTGAAAAATGAGATC
>JBOHSC010000343.1:0-9106 GCA_050733115.1 Gemmatimonadales bacterium | reverse complement strand
GCGGCGGACTTCGGTCCGCCGCTTCCGCCCCGATCCCGTTCCGCGAGAGACGATCGAGCGCCTGCTGGAGGCCGCGGTCCGGGCTCCCAATCACAGGCTGACCGAGCCCTGGCGCTTTGCCGTCCTGACCAGCAAAGCGGTAGCGCGCCTCGCCGACATCCGCGCCCACCACCGGCGCAAGCGCTACGCCGATCCCGAATCCGCCGAGGCACGCGCCGCGGCGGAGAAGATGCGCAGGGAAACCGGGGAGACTCCGGCGTTCGTAGTCGTGATGAGTGCGGTCAGCGCGGACGAGAACACCCGCGAGGAAGACTACGCCGCGGCCATGATGGCAACCGTCAATCTCATGATTGCCGCCGAATCGCTTGGCCTGGGCACTTTTCTCAAGACGGGCGGTGTCATGCTGGAGCCCGACTTGGCCGAGCTGGTGGGACTCGCCCCCGGTTTCCGGATCGTCGGGGTGGTCGCTCTGGGTATTCCGGCCGAAGAGGAGGTGCCTCGTAAGCGTCGTGCTGCCAGCGAGTTGACCCGCTGGATCGAGGGCTGAGAGGGGGAGCCCGGGTCTTACGCCGCCTCGAATCTGGAGATAACTTGTGTCCGAAACAATGGACTGAACCGAGCCCACACTTGCAGGAGTACCTAGTGAAATCGCAACGATTTTTGTCCTTGATGGCGAGCGCCGTGCTCCTTGGTTGGACGAGCCAGCTCAGCGCGCAGGAGCCGGCCCCGGCTCCGGCTGCACCTCAGGGTACCGATACCGTCCAGGGCTACGCCCCGACTGATGCGCAGGCCCCAGCCCCATCCCAAGTCCCAGCCCCCGCGCCTGCGGTTGCGCCGGCTCCGACTCCTGCAGCCGCTCCCGCCCCGGCTCCTGTGGCTGCGCCGGTTCCCGCCCCGGCGGCCGCTCCCGCGCCTTCGGCGGCGGCTGCCGCAGTCCCCGCCGCGTCACCGCAGACGGTGGCCCAGGCCCTCGGCTTCATCGACATCATTCCGGCGCGCGAGCCCGAGCGCATTCAGCGCCTCCTCGACCTCGCCAAGAGCAACGCACGTGAGGCCGATGCCAATCTCACGGCCGCTTCCGACGCCCGGGTGCGCACCAAGGCGATGATCGACGTCAAGAAGCAGGAGATCTCGACGGTCGACGCGCGCATCAAGCTGGCGGACAAGTCGAAGCAGGAAACCGACAAGATCACGCTCAACGCAGAAAAGAAAGTCGCGGAGCGCCAAAAGGAATTCCTGGAGAGGCGTGAGGCGCTTCACGCGGCGGAAATCGAAGAGGCCAAGGCCGGCAAGAAGCTCGGCGACGCCACCGTCCGCGCTCTGGAGTTGGAGCTGCAGCTCCAGCAGCGCCGCCAGTCCAAGCAACAGGCGCCCAATGCCGATCCCACCACGACCCTCAAGACGGACGAGGTGATCCGCGAGCTCGAGCGGAAGACGCTCGAGGCCCAGCGCCAGCAGGCCCAGGCGCAGAAGGACCTGGCCGCGAAGGACGAGGACATCGCGAAGCGCCGTCTCGATCTCTATCAGGCGCAGGCGGCCGCTACCGGCAGCAGGTAGCTCCAGTCTTCTTCAGGTGCCTCTCACCCGGCGAGCCTTGGCTCGCCGGGTGTTTCATTTGAACCTGGGAAGCTCCGCGCGGTGGCGCAGGAGAAACTGCTCGTAACGGTGGGAATCGGTGTAGTCGCGCATTTCGGAGATGCAATCTCCCCGGAAGCGGATGACGACGCAGGTGCGCTGATCCATCACGTCTTCGGGATCACTCTTGAGCCAGCTTCGCTCGTGTATTTCGACGATGACGCGGTGGTCGGCGTCGTACCAGTCGCGGGCAAGGTCCTCGTAGCCCCAGTCTGCGGCGCCGAGTCCGAACTCCCGATTCGACATCGCGCGCAGCACCGCGTCTCGTCCCCGCCACTCTCCGCCGAGCGGCGGAGCGCCGGCTATCCAGTAGACGATATCGTCGGTGAAGTAGCCGGCCACTTCGTCCATCCTTCCGCCGAAGAGCGCCTTCTCGTACGCCTTCGCCACCCGCATGCGCTCACTCATGGCGTCACCTCTTCCGCCGCTTCGACCGGACTTGCCTTCCGTCCCGCGCGCTCCATCGGCCGCGCCCCGGCTGCCCCGTGCCGATCGAGCACCCGCCAGGCATCCAGTGCGCGGGTGGCCAGCTCGCGGGCCGCCTCATGGAGCGGCTCACTGTCGCGCACCTGCCGGACGTTGTTCTGCATGTCCTCGGCGTCCCATCCGCGCGAGTGCGCGATGAAGGGGAAGGCCGGAAAGACGAACCCGAGCTCGGCCCAGAACGTGAGCATCGATCCGGCCACCGCCTGGATGTTGTCCTGGCCGCCGGTGATGATGAGCGCCGCGACCTTATTGGCAATGAGGCACTTGTTGTGGATGGTGATCTGATTCTGGATGCAGTTGAGCCGCTCGATCATTCGATAGTAGAGCGACGACGCGTTGCCCCACCGGATCGGCGTCGAGATCAGGACCACGTCGGCCCAGTGCACCAGTCCCTCGTACACCGGCGTGAGCTGATCGTCGGGGTCGCGCTCGGTGATCGCGCAGGGCCAGGTGCAGGCGTGCGACGCCTTCGAGTAGTTCCCCTCGCACGCGCGAAAGGCGAGATCGCGCAGGCGGATGAGACGGGTGTCGGCACCGCCGGCACTCGCGTGGGCGATCGCGCTTTCGAGCAGCGCGTCGGAGGTGGAGAACCGGGGATTGTCGGCGTCCATCGCCGTTGTCGAGAGTCCGAGCACGCGGGGAGGAGCGCCGGCGGGCTTGGGATGCTGGTCGAGCAGGTGTGATGGCTTGTGCTTGAGCAGATTGCGCGGAAGGATCGGAGGTATCTGAACGTACACCCCGTCGTCGCGCGATTCGACGAGGTAGACCGGCACCTGCTCTTCGTCATATCCCTCCGGTCCCTTGCCGGTGACGACGCTGTACTCCCACGCATGCCAGGGACACATCACGAACTCACCGCGCACCCTCCCCTCGGATAGCGGTCCGCCACGATGATTGCAGATATCCGAAATGGCCCGGAACTGTCCATCGTGGTGAAAGACCGCGATTCGGTGCCGCTCGACCTTGGTCGCGAAGGGAACGCGGGCCCTGAGCTCGGCCTCGGTGCCCAGATGGTGCCAGGTTGCCACGGTCTTCCCCCGTCCTCAGGACGGCCGTATTGTATCCCCGGCCGAGAGAGGCGTCGAGGGGCGGAAGGCTTGGTTCTTGCAGACCCGGCGGGACTCCATCGGTACGTCCGATCCACACCGCGAGGCTCGCATCCTGCCAAACCTGCCGTCTCCGAAGGCCCGCCGTCCCCCCAGCCAGGGGTTCCTCGTCATCCTGGCACTGTGCGGGATGGCCGGGTCGTTCGTGCTCACGCCGCGGGAGCGGATCGAGACGCGTACCCTGTCCACGCTGTTCGCGCTCCGGGCGGGGGTGATGAAGGATGCACCAGTGGCGGAAAGGCCGGTGGTCGATAGCGCCGCAGTCGAGCACGACATGGTCTCGCGCTACGAGTACCGGCCGCTGGCCAGCTTTCTTGGCCGTCGCACCAAGAATGCGGAGATGGCCAACCGGATCGCCCGTGCCATCGTGAAGGAGTCGGGGCGGCTCGAGGTGGCGCCGAGTCTGCTGATGGGGGTGTTGCTCACGGAAAATCCGCGGCTCGAAACCGGAACGGTGAGCAGCCAGGGCGCCATCGGGCTGATGCAGGTGATGCACTTCCACGCCGGCGAGTTCGATTGCGAGTCGGACGATCTGATGCAGGTCGAGGCCAACATCTGCCATGGCGCGAACGTCTTCCGGAGTTACCTCACCAGC
Organism: Gemmatimonadales bacterium; assembly: GCA_050733115.1. GTDB lineage: Bacteria > Gemmatimonadota > Gemmatimonadetes > Gemmatimonadales > GWC2-71-9 > CAVVWJ01. The sequence goes on along the minus strand of JBOHSC010000343.1, from coordinate 5,284 downwards.
ACCGGCGATGTACAGCGAGCGCTGCTTCGCTACAATGGTTGCGTCGCCAGCACCAACACCCCCAACTGCCACCGCTATCCGGGCAAGGTAATGAAGGCGGCGCACCAGGTACGCCGCCAGCTGCTGCTCTACCAGGCCTCACACACCGATCCAGCCGACTAGCTGATTCCGCCGGGCTGCGCCTCGGTCTGAGACTTACTCTCCGACGCTCCCCCATTCGAGTGGCGCCGTTCCTGAAAGCGATCCCAACGATCGGTGGCGCGCTCACGCAGGTTGCTCGCTGCGTCACGCACCTTCGCGCGAGTCGGCGCGGCCTGGTCGCTCGTCAGGAAATAAGTCCCCGCGAGGCCGGCGGCGAAGGTGAGGAGATTGCCCAGCCCGCTGGAGCGGTCGTCGTGCCGGTGCTCGAGCTGCTCGAGCCGTTCCTCGATCTCTTCCCACGCCTGCTCTCCGCGGTCGCGCAGAAGCTCCGCGCGCTGGCGAAGCATCTTCCTCGCGGGACGACTCCGCTCCTCGATTTCCCCGAGACTCTCCTCGAGATCGTCTCCCAGCGAAGCGAGCCGCTTCTTGAGCGCCTTCCGCGTGCGCTCCCCTGCCTGCGGCGCTGCCAGCAATCCCACGCCGAGTCCGACGACCGCCGCGAGCGCGATGGCGCCGACGATACCCGCGGTGTGTCCGCCACCGCGTGAATCGAGGTCGAGCAACTCCTCCTGGTCCGCCTCTTTCTTCATAAATCCTCCAGCCGCCGCCGTCCGGGCGGGGCACCTGTTTCCCGGTGCATGGCTCCGAATCACCCCTCGGAGCAGGAACGTATCCGCACTCTAATCGAATGGACGGAGGAGCGAAACTTCTTGCATTCCACCATCGGCTACCGAAAAACGCACCGCGGCCGGGAGGACCGCCATGGGGATGGGTGGGGGGTGGCAGCCACGTCAGGGGCTGGTGCGGTGGCTGATTGCGTGGTTAAGGCGATGGCAGGGAAGGGCTTGGAGTGTGATCTGGGGGCGGTGAGCGAGGCAACCGGAGGCGGAGAGAGAATAGAGCACGGAAATGGCACTTGGGCTTCGCGAGGACAAGTACGGGTCCCAACTCCCTCGCTGTCTTTCCAGTCCACAGGAGCCCTGACCGGCTCCCGAATCGACCGAGCACCATCATGTATCTCGTCGAATTGAGACCGGGTAAGGAAGAGCTCTACAGGACCGGCGAAGAGCTTGCGGCGGCGATCCGCAGCGGGGATGTGGACGTCCATTCCCGCATTTATCATCGCGCCACGTCCAAGTGGATCTCGGTCACCCTGCATCCGCACTACAAGGCGATCGCCGCCGAGCGGGATCCCTCCGCGAGCACTGCGAACCCATCCCTCGAGCCTCGCGCCAACTGGAGCTTCTTCAACGCCGCTTCGGAGACGCTCGAAGGCGCGAACGGCACCCCCGGACACTCCGCGCCCGCGGCGGAAGAAGGCAGCACCGACGGAAGCGACGACGGACATCCGTGGCGCCGCCCCATCGCCCTCAGTGTGACCGGACTTCTCCTGATCATGGGCATGCAGCTCGCCTTCTTCGGTCCGCGTCCGCCATGGGCGGGACACAGGGCGGCGGCCGGACTGCTGCAAACGACGGCGCTTCCTGCCTCGACGGCCGAACAGCCGTCGCAGTCGCTGGTCTCCCTCGCGAGCACCGAGTGGAGCGGCGGCGACGGCGGCGAGTGGGACGTCGGAGGAGCAGGGAGGAGCTCCGACGCGGACTCGCCGGCATCCGAGACGGCTGAGCCGCCCGTGCTGCCCGCCGCCCCGGCCATCCGCATCAGCTCGCTCGCGCTGGCGCTGCCGGGTGCGGCCAAGCCGGTAGCGGCGGCGAAGGAAGATGTGTCGGTGCTCGGGAAGTTCCTGGGCCGCTGGCGCTCGGCGCACGAGACGGTGCGCGCGCGCATGGAGTCGGGGATGCGGGTGGCGCGACTGAATCAGCTCTTCTCACCGGCGCGGCTCACGCCCAACGGCGGCGTCACCGAGACCCGCATGGCGCTCGCCGGCGCGGCCAACTTCATCCGCGTCTATCGCCAGCAGCGGGTGGCGATCGATCGCGAGTTTCAGGACTCGTTCGTGGTGATGACGCGCCAGGACAAGCTGTCGTCGTCGGAAATCCGTCAGTGGTACGCCAAGGTGACGCCGAAGGAGATACCGGCGCTGGGGACGCTCGCCACGACCATCCTCACCGGAATGGACAGCCTGCTCGGGGTGCTCGACGCCCAGGCGGGCGCATACCAGATCGAGAAGGGAACGATTCATTTCGAGGATCCGGGCGCGGCGCAGGCGTACGGAGAGCTGCGGCAGGACATCACCAAGGCTGTGGATGTCGCGAAGGCCTCGGGCGGCGTCGACTCCACCGACCCGATGGGCTATCTCCTCGAGGCGATCGGGGCTACCCGTCTTCCGAAGGAGTCCTGAGCGCTTCGCGGCGCTCGGCGGCCGCACCATTCCGCAGCAGCGCCGCCGGCAGCTCGGCCATCGCGCGCTCGGCCAGCGGCCCTTCCCCTCTCGACCGCAGCACCTCGTACGCCTCCCTGGGTGATACACCTGCGCGGCGGGGCCCATGGTGGTCCGTGGCCACCAGATCCACCAGCCCCGCTGCAACCATCTGCCACGCCAGCTCGAGCGACCCCGGTGACGACTCCCGGTAGTGTCCCGAAAAGCTTCCCGCGTTCACCTGCAGCAGCGCCCCCATCTCCCGCCACCGGCGCATGAGATCGAGCGGCTCCTCGCCATCGACGTAGCGGTATCGTTCGGGGTGGGCGACGACGATGCGGCGACCCGCCGCGACCGCCGCCTCGATCACGTTGGTGTGGGTCCCCTGGAGCTGGAACCCGAACTCCACCAGCATGGCGCTCGACCCGGCAAGGCCGATGTCGGCTCGCCCCGCGACGCGGCGCATTGCCCCGGCATCGGGCGCCCAGATCTCCTGCCCCAGATCCAACACCGGGATATCGGCCTCGCCCTCGAGCGCTACCGCGAGAGAGTCGAACGATCGGCGGTGGCGCGCCAGCTCGCGATCGATGGCGGCGTCGGTCTGGAGGTGGGGGAGAAGGAGGTGGGGCGTGGTGACCAGGCCGCGCACCCCCTCGCCGAAGAGCGCGGCGAGCGACGACCGCGACTCCTCGATCGAGGCCGAGCCGTCGTCCACACCGGGAACGAGATGGCTGTGGAGGTCGACGAAGGCGGGTGACGACTTGTCAGGGGCGTTCATGGCATCCTGTCAGGGCAACGATCGGGCCAGATGACAGCGGCCCGGGGGCGCGGTACTGTTCGTTGATTCCACCAGCAGCGGAGCCGCATTGCACACCGCCCGTCGTACCCATGGCTTCCGGGAATCGGTCATCCGGGGGATGAGCCGCCTGGCCCGGGAGCACCGCGCGATCAACCTGGCGCAGGGATTCCCCGACTTCCCCGCGCCCGACCTCCTGAAGGAGGCCGCCGCGCGCGCGATTCACGACGACATCAACCAGTACGCGATCACGTGGGGAGCGCTGCGGCTGCGGGAGGCGCTGGCGCGCTTCTACCAGGAGTGGTACGGGCTCGCCGCCGATCCCGAGCGGGAGATCACCGTCACCTGCGGCGCCACCGAAGCGATGATCTCGACTCTCCTCGCCCTGGTCGATCCGGGAGACGAGGTGATCGTCTTCGAGCCATTCTACGAAAACTACGGACCCGACACGATTCTCGCCGACGCCCGGCCGGTGTACGTGCCGCTCGAGCCGGGGTGGCCTCTCGACCTCGAGCGACTCGCGGCGGCGTTCTCCCCACGCACGCGCGCCATCATCGTGAACACCCCGGGCAATCCGTCGGGACGGGTGCTGACGCGGACCGAGCTCGAGGCCATCCGCGACCTCTGCGTGCGCCACGATGTGCTGGCGGTGACCGACGAGATCTACGAGCACATCAGATACGAAGGCGAGCACATTCCCATCGCCACGCTGCCGGGAATGCGCGAGCGGACGGTGACGATCAGCGGCGCGTCCAAGACGTACAGCGTCACCGGATGGCGGGTCGGGTGGATCATCGCCCCCGAGCTGCTCACCGACGCCATCCGGAAGGTGCACGACTTCCTCACTGTGGGGGCGCCGGCGCCGCTGCAGGAGGGAGTCGCCGCCGCCCTGGACGGGCTCGACCGGTCGTTCTACGACGGCCTCGCCACCGGATACCGGGGAAAGCGCGACCTGCTGTACGGCGCCCTGGTCGAGGCGGGATTCGCCTGCCGGCCACCCGAGGGTGCATACTACATACTGGCGGATTTCACCGGAGTCGCGGCCGCGCACCCGGCGGCACGTGGCCTCGAGGATACCGCCTTCTCGGTCTGGCTCTCACGGGAAGTGGGGGTGACGCCGGTGCCGGGATCGAGCTTCTTCCGCGACGGCGGTGGGCGGTCGCTGGTGCGCTTCGTCTTCTGCAAGACGGAGGAGATTCTGGCCGAAGCCGCCGGCCGCCTTCGGCGCATCGGGAGCCAGCCGGGGGCGGGGGCCCTCCACCGGCCACTGGAGCCTGCGGCCAAGAGCGGACTGCAGCGCTGAGGTCAAATCGAAACGTGGTGTGGCGTGGCATGGGTGCGTCGTCTCCTGCAGCGTGAGTGATCATGTCTACGCCGGAACCGGAGTTGGTATGCGCAACCTGATTGCGGTACTTGTGCCCATCGGCCTCCTTGCTGCCTGCGGCGGACCGGTCCGATTCGAGGAAACCGCCACCTCAGTTCCCAAGCGCGATCTGACGCTCGGCACAGCCGCCGCCCCCAGTGTCGAAGTGGCGTCGAAGATCGAGCTGCTCTCCGAGCCGAAGACCCGGATCTCACGGCCGGTCCGGCGCGCTGAACCGGTCCGTGTGGCGCCGGAACCCGAACCGGAAACGGCGGTTGCGGCTCCGGTGTCCGAGTCCGCCGCCTCTCCCGCGCTGGCTCCGTCGGTCCCAGAGGCATCTCAGGCCGACATGACGACCCACGAGCTCGCCCCGGGTTCGACGGTCACCGTGATTCCTGCTTCAACGGCTGCGACAGGCTCTGCCGGCGCCGGAGGCGACTGGTCCGAGCTGCCGGGGGAGCGCACCCGTGGCACCGGGATCATCATGGGTGGCGGACACGCCGGCAATTGCGGCCACGGTGGCCACGGCGGCCATGGTGGTGGCCGGGGACCCGTCTCCATCCTCAAGTAATCCCTTCCCGGGGGGTGCCGCTCGGGCGTCCCCCTTGTTATTCTCGTTCTTCGTCCGCCTAACCGTTGCTCACCGACGCCCGCTGCAGCAGAG
>JBOHSC010000342.1:0-3618 GCA_050733115.1 Gemmatimonadales bacterium | reverse complement strand
GAACCATGCAGCGCGGCCGGCTTGGGCGATGGGATCGGAATCGTTACTGTGGGTAAGCACACCGCCGACCCATGCGCGACCGTTCACGGGATCGACAGCAAAGCAGGTCACGTCGCCCGCGTAGGTGAAACCCAGATCCTTCTGATTCTGAAAAAACTTGCCCATCACTCGTCCATTGGGAAGCCGAAGCGCCGTGTACACGAAGGTTACCGATCCCAGCGTTGGATGGACGAACGTTCCGACCCCGGCCACCAAGTCCCCGATCCTGATCCTGAGAGCCGACGGGCCTGCGTCTGATTGGCCCGCCCCGGGGGCGGGAGCGGTCGGTTCGCCGCATCCAAGCGCCAGCAATCCCACCAAGCCGGCACCGATCAACCTGGCCATTCGCATCAATACCTCCGGTTCGAGAAAGCCCGCTCGTGGCACGATAGGGTGGCCTTGAGGAGTGGTCTTGAAACCGGAGAACAGCCGTTGAATCGGGCGAGCATTCCAGGTGTGCGCGACGGCGAGGCATCGAACGTCTGATTGGAGAGGTTGCGGAGTGCACCATTACCGGGAGAGCTCGACAATGAGTACCACTCTCCCCGTTCCGCTCACGATGGGAAGCAAGGTCTCCCGGTCACTGGGCCTGGACGGGTTCACCGTAACCGAGGCGTGTTTTCCGCCGAAGCAATACCTGGCAGCGCATACCCACGACCGAGCCAACGTGGCCGTGATGCTGGACGGCTCCTTCGATCTCGAGATGCGCGGCCGGGTGCACCACTCTCCCCCTTCAGCCGTCTTCGTCGAGCCGGCCGGCGAGACTCACGCCAATCGGATGGGCCCGGCCGGTGCGCGGGTGGTCGTCGTGCAACCCGATCCTGTCTGCACCGAGCTGCTCCGCCCCTTTGCCGGATTGCTGGAGCGCACCTCGCACCGCCATCACGCCGGTGTCGCCGGACGGGCCGAACGCCTGACCGCAGAGCTCAGCCGGCCCGACGACCTCGCATCGCTTGCGGCAGAATCGGCGGTCCTGGAGATGCTCGTCGTCCTGGCGCGCCTCGACAGCGACGACGAGCGGGCACCGCCATCGTGGCTGCTCCGGGCGCAGGAGGTGGTGCACGACCGTTTCCGGGAGCCGCTGCGGGCAGCGGACGTTGCGCGCGAGGCCAACGTGCATCCCGCGCATCTGGCCCGTGCATTCCGGCTTCACTTCAACGCGTCGCTGGGTTCGTACGTGAGGAGGCTTCGGTTGGAGTGGGCAGCCGCGGAGCTGGGGCGCTCGGAGAGATCATTGGCGGGCGTAGCACTGGCGGCCGGGTTTGCCGATCAGAGTCACTTCACGCGCGCGTTCAAGAACTACGCGGGGCTGACGCCGGATGCCTATCGGCGAGCCAGGCGGCGGTGAGGTCGAAATGGAGGTCTTCGACCAGCCGCCGCTCCTTTACCGAGGCGTGCTTTCCGGACTCATGATGCAGCACTCCGCCGGCCAAGTGCGCGATAGATGGGGCAGTGCCCCGTGAGCGCGGTACCGAGGGGGAGTAGACCGACTAGCGTCAGATACCGCCACGGAGAAGCGAACGCCCCGAAAAGGCCGAGGATCACTGCCCCCACGATCAGGCGAACGAGCCGCTCGATGGTGCTGAGATTTCGGACCATTGTGCCTCCATGCGCGCCCCTCCTTGGGCATCCTCCTCACCCGCCACGATTAGCCCAGGCTGGCGAAGGCCGACGCGGAGCGCAGGTTCGAGGAAACCAGGAGACGACCCGATGGCGGCCCGGCTCGATGGCGACACCTTTCTCCTAGACCGTCGTCGCGACCGGCGATGAAATCACGAGATTGTTTTCGACTTTCATCACGCCTGGAGCATTCCATGCGGCGCGCTCGGCGTCCTTTCGCTCCGCGAGCGAGCGTACCATGCCGCTCAACGTGACCCGAGACCCGCTCGTCTCGACCGCGATATGGTCCGCGTCGAGCTCGGCCTGCCGCTTGAGAGTGGCCTTGATGCGCTGTTTGACATCCTTAGGGGCGGGGGCCGCCTGCAGGCTGATGAGGTTGCTGACTCCCTTCACGCCCGTCAGGTACCTCACGGCACGCTCGGCCGCCTCCTTCTGGAAATACCATTCGACGTTGCCTTCGAGCGTGAGCCAGCCGTTCACCACCCTGACCTGGATCCTCTCGTCCGGCACCTGAATGTTCCAGCGGAGAGCATTGACCGCTGCGTGGGCGACGTCGGGATCGGATCTCTCCAGGGCGCTCGGCATCTTTACGTTCAGGTCGTCGACAATCGCGCTCACTCCATTCACCCGCTCGACCGCGCGCTCGGCGGCGTACCGCTGCGCGTAGGTATCCACCGTCCCGGCGAGCGTGACCACGCCGCCCTTCACGGCGGTGGCGATATCCTCATCGCGAATCGTAGGATCCCAGTTCAACTCCGCTATGACGTCGGTGCGCAATTCGTTGTCGCTTCTCATGGTCCATCTCTCCGTTGGGGGTGAACATCGTATCCCGCATCGGTCAGGCTCGGTCCGCCCGGTGCAAACCATGGTAGCGACCGGTCCATGAGCATTACGTGAATACTGCATGAGAATCCGCGCCTAGTTTGGCCAGTGATCAGCTCGGGCGCGGCCTGGTCGGATAGGCGCGCGGCGGGTGAGTGATGGCCCAGACATACGCGGCGACGGCACGCACATCGCCATCGGGCATGTTCGACCACCCCCGCATCGGCATCGGCCTTCCGGTCCATGTCTCGTGCCCAGGAATACCGCGCGCGATCTGTTCGATGAGCCATTCATAGGTGCCGGGACCGTGCAGCCAGAGCGCCCCCGTCAGTGGAGGCCCCTCGTCGGCTCCGCGGGCCTCCCTCCCATGGCAACCGGCACAATTCGCCGCTCCGTGGAAGAGTCGTCTGCCCAACGCGATGCTGCTGTCCGTCACTCCGACGGGACGCGGAGACTCTTGTGCGTGCGCGCGACCGCTACCGCCAACTATCGCCAGAATCCAAGAGACGAGAACGAGCCGGTTCACGACCCACCTCCGGTTGGAATGGCGAAGACTATCTGGGCGTTGTGGCGCAGTGAAGTGCGCCCAAGAGAGCGACATCTGGGTACGTCAGGACATGCGGCGGGAAGTTGGAGAGCAGGGTCGTTAACTGTCCCCCTTGTGATGAAAGGGCTCGACGAAGGCGGGTTTATCCAGGATTGGTGCCCCTTCGGTCTCTGAAGGGGCGAAACGACCTCGCCGGTATTTCCATAACCTGGTATGACACTGTGATTTACTGGCGATGAGGGCGGTGGGACTCGAACCCACGACCTAGGGATTAAAAGTCCCTTGCTCTACCAACTGAGCTACGCCCCCCTGCTACGCTAAAACATCTTTAGAGGGAATCGGTTAGACAAGGCTGCCCGGCTCAGCATGTGCCCGTACGCGCCGGGCGCTGGTGGCAAGAATGAGGGCACCTTTCTTCGGATTCATGCCGGCTTCAACCCCCGCCGTGCCGCCTCGACTCGCGCGGCGCTCTCCTGGTCCCCCTGCCCTGCCATGTGCCCCGCGATCGCAGCCGCATCTTCGTCCAGATAGGCTTCGGGCGCGTGCTGCATATACCGCAGCGTCATCGTGGCCGTCGCATGCCCCAGGAG
>JBOHSC010000341.1:0-6264 GCA_050733115.1 Gemmatimonadales bacterium | reverse complement strand
GTGAAGTTGCCGGTGGCGTTGTCGGGAGGAAGGAGCGCGAATCGAGCCCCGGTGGCCGGGCTCAGGCTCTCGACCCTGCCGCTGAACGTGCTGCCGGGGTAGGCGTCCACAGTAAACTCTACCAGGTCGCCCACCTTCACCGTGGCCAACTGGGTTTCCTTGAGGTTGGCGGTGATCCACACGTCGTGATCCGGCACAATCGACAGAAGACTCTGCCCCACCTGCACCAGCGCACCGGGCTCGGCGCTGCGCCGCGCCACGATGCCGTCCACCGGAGCGGTGATCGCGGAGTAGCTCTCCTGCAAGCGGGCGTTGGAGACCGCCGCCGCTGCCGCCGCAAGTCTCGCGTCGGCGCCGCGAACTCCCGCACTCGAGGCGGAAACCTGGCTCCCGGCGGCGGCGGCCTGTTTCCGGGCGGCGTCGAGGTTGGCCCGCGCCGATTCAGCCTCCGCCTGCGCCGCGTCGAGCTGTTGCGCGGAGATGATCTGTTTGGCGGCGAGACCGCGATACCGATCGAGATCGGCGGAGGCCTTCCGATATGCCGCATCGGCGGCGGCGATCGACGCCTGGGCGGAGGCCGCCTGGGCCTGGGTGGCCTGGAGCTGGGCCTCTGCCTGACCGGCGCGGCCGTTGGAGCTGACCGAGGACTGGGCGGTGCGCAGGTCGGCCTCGGCCTGCTCCAGCCGGACCCTGAGGTCGCGGTCGTCGAGGACGACGAGGGTGTCGCCGGCCTTCACGTGCTGATTGTCGTCGACCAGCACGCGACTCACGAACCCCGAAATGCGCGGAGAGATGACGGTGATGTGGCCGTCGACCTGGGCATTGTCGCTGGTGACGTGATGGCGGCTGAAGATGTAGCGCCGGATGCCCCAAGTGGCGCCGATCAGCAGCACGAGGGCGACGATCGCGATGGGAAGCCAGCGGGGCCGGGTGGGTGCGGCGGAGGCGACTACAGGTGTGTCCACGGCGATATCGGTCATATCGGTCTCACTGTCTCCATGCGCGGTTTACTGCAGTTGATCGATCACGCCGAGCGCGCGATACGCGCTCACGCGGGCGGTGCCGTAGTTCAGCCGGGCCTGGATCAGGGCGTCGCGCGCGGCGATCACCGAGCTCTGGGCGTTCGTCGTCTCCACGCTTCCGGCCACACCGCTCCGGAAACGCTCGCTGGCCTGCGAGAGCTCGGTTTCCGCGAGGCGCAACCGGTCGCCGGCGATCGCCACCTGCTGCTGGGCCGAGGCCAGGTCGAGCACGGACTGGCGAGCTTCGGTCTCGACCTGATTGCCGAGGTCGCGCTCGCGGAGCTGCTGGACCTCGAGACGCGCGCCCGCTTCCTTGGCGCGGTTTTGCCGGCGGAAGCCATCGAGAATCGGCACGGTGAGCGCGAGCTGCACGTCGTAGCTGCCGGCGAGGGTGCTGGTCTGCTGGCCGGTCTCCTGGTAGCTGCCGCTCAGGCCGAGGCTCGGCAGGTTCTCGAACCTGATGGCTTTGAGCGTGCGCTCCACCGAACCGGTGCGAGCGCGCTCGGCGGCCAGCTCGGCCCGGTGCTCGCGGGCGAAGCTCGCGGCCTGATCGGGTTGCAGGGGGACGTTCAGGACGCCGAGACCGAGCGAGTCGGCGAGGGTGAGCTGCGTCGCCGGCGGGAGGTCGAGGGCGCGCAGCAGATCGAGCCGGGCCCGGTCGGCGGCGTTGCGGGCAACTTCGAGCTGGGTGCGCACTGCCGCGAAACTCACGTCGCTCCGGGTCTCGTCGATGGCCGGACTTACGCCTGCGCCCACGAGCTGCCTAGCCTGATCGAGGAGGGTAGCGGCCACGGTGCTGTCAGCCTCACGGGCCCGCACCGTTTCGTCGGCACTCAGCGCGCGGAGGTAGGCGAGGCCCGCGGTGGCGCCGGACATTTCTCCGATGGCCTGCGCGTCGAGACCTGCCGCCATGGCGGTGTCGCGCGCGGCGCGGAGGCGGGTGATGGCACTCGCGTCGAAGATCGTCTGCGACGCGCGAAGCTGCACCCGCCAGATGTTGAACGGATCGGTAACGCCAGTGGCGACCGGGATGCCGAACTCGTCGAGGTTGACGGTCTGGCGGGTAAAGGCGGCGAGACCGCTGATGCTCGGCAGCAGGTCGGCGCGGCGCTGGGCGGTCCGTGCATCGGCGGCGCGCACGTTGAGCAGCGCTACGGTCGCGCTCACGCCCTGCTTTCGCCCGAGCGCGATGGCCTGGAGCAGCGTGAGCGGGCCACTTGGCGCGGCGGGACCCTGGGCCGCGAGAGCGGCCGGCATCACGGCGGCGATGAGCAGGAGCGTGGAATACGCGCGGCGCATGGGGCGGTCCTCAGCTCCGGGTCGCGGAGGGCGCGAGCACTCCGTTGAGGTAGAGATCGATGAGCCCCTCGATGGCCTGGTCGTCGTTCAGCGCTTCGGGATCGAATTGGGTGAAGAAGCACTGAACGCTGGCCGTCTGGACGAGGAGCGATGGAAGGCCGCGTGCCCCGAACTCGAGGGCCTGGCGGCGAAATTCGCCGCTGGCGACCCCCCGCTCGAGCACCTTCTGCACCAGATGGCGCGCGCGGAGGATGACCTCATCGAAGTAGAATCGGGCGAGCTCGGGAAAGTTGCCGAGCTCCGCCTGCACGACTCGGCTGATGCGAGCCATGCCGGTGTCGCGCATGCGGGAGTACATCCGTGTGGTGAGGAGGACGAGAAGATCGTGCGCCGAGCCTTCGTGGGTCCGGACCAGCTCTTCGCCTTCGGCGAGATTGGCGACGACCTTGGCGCGCACCATCTCGCGGAAGAGCGTTTCCTTGGAGTCGAAGTAGAGGTAGAGCGTTCCCTTACTCACCCCGGCGCGGCGCGCCACCTCGTCGAGCCGCGCGCGCGCGAAGCCCATCTCGCCGAATACCTGCAGTGCGGCATCGAGGATCTCGTCGGGGCGTGCTTCGGGGCGGCGCTGCCACCGGGGGCCGGTGGGGAACTCGGGCGGCGTGCTGGACTGCATTGTTGAGGGCTCCAATAAGTAACTGACCAGTCAGTAATATGCAGAACCGACTAGTTCCGTCAACCCCCGGCCATCCCCCCGTTCTCTTGCTCGTGTGGCCGGAAGTCCCTACCTTCCATTAACCTACCCGCCGGAGGCATGCAGATGTCGGATGCATTTCTCAGCTCCGACGACTTCGACGAACAAGCCCATCACCTCTACAATGAAGGCCGCTACGATGAAGCGCTGAGCATCCTCAAGGAAGGCATCACCCTCTACCCCCACGCCGTCGAACTACACATCGGCAGAGCCTATGCCCATCTCGCCCGGGAGGAGTACGCCTGGGCACGGCGGAGCTTCGAGCACGCCCTGTCGCTCGATCCCGATCATGAAGACGGGCTGGCGGGGTGCGGTGAGACGCTTCTGAAGCTGGGAGACCGTGCGGGGGCCATGAGCGCCTTCGAGCGCATACTCCAGCTCGGCTTCCAGGACGATCACGAATTGATGCTGCAGGTGGGGCGTGCACTGTTTCGCGAGGGGCTGATCGCCCCGGCGCACCGCTTCTTCGATCTTGCCGCGTCGGCGCATCCGGATTCCGCCGATGCAGCGGCGTGTCTCGGATATGCCTCGCACCGGCTCGGCAACGACGCGGGATCGCTCTACTGGCTGCGCCGCTCCCTCGAGATCGACGCGGCGTACAGTGAGGCGCGCATCTATCTGGCCAACCTCCTCTACGACCGGGGAGAAACCGAGGCGGCGCTGCACCAGCTCGAGCGCACCCAGCCGGAAGATCATTTCGACGAGCTCGGCATCTGGCGCCACATCGAGCTCAAGAAGACGGTCTACCGCCTGCCCGACGAAGACCCCGAGCTGGCGCCGTGGCTCGTGCGGCTCGGCGAGGTGGCCGGCGATCCCGACCCGACCGACATGCTGCTCGCGGAAGTCGAGGCGCAACAGGCTGACGGCGGTGTGCGTGATCCCCACCAGCTCGAGCTGTTTGGCACACTGCTGAGCGAGCTGCACGCGATGCAGAAGAAGCCGGGCCAGGGCGAGCTGCATATGGTGATGACGCTGGCCGGACATCCGATCCGGGGCACGTGGGACGAGATTCTCCTCCAGATGAAGGCCTCCGATCGCGAATGGGCTCACGCCTCCCTCGGTGATTTCATGGCGAGCCACGCGCGGCGGGGTCAGGCCGAGACGGGGGTGGTGATACCGACTACCGATGCGGAGGCGTTCATCCGGGGGAGCGCGGAGGCGGGGGTGGTCAGGATTGTGCAGTGAAGACTGAGAAGGAAGAAACGCGAAGAGTTTCACCCTCTCCCGCAGTCTGGACCGCCGACGTTCGGCATGAGGTGCTGCCCAACGGACTGACTGTGCTGGTGCAGGAGGACCGTTCCGCACCAGCGGTGGCGGTGGTAACGCACGTCAAGGCTGGATTCTTCGACGAGCCTGACCGCTGGGTCGGCGTCTCCCATATCCTCGAGCACATGTTCTTCAAGGGCACCGCGCGCCGCGGCGTCGGGGTGATCGCGCGGGAAACGAAAAACGCCGGCGGCTATCTCAACGCCAGTACCACCTACGACCGCACCAGCTACTTCACTGTTCTTCCAGCCTCCGGTCTCGAGGTCGCGCTCGATATCCAGGCCGACGCGCTCCGCCATTCGCTCATCGACGCCGATGAGCTCGCCCGTGAGCTGCAGGTCATCATCCAGGAAGCGAAACGGAAGCTCGACACGGCCTCGGCGCTGGCGCACGAGACCCTGCATGAAGTGATGTTCGACCGTCACCGCATGAGGCGGTGGCGGATCGGTCATGAAGGCCAGCTTGCCGGATACACTCGTCAGGATGTCTGGGACTACTACTCGTCGCGCTACGTGCCGGAGCGGACCATCGTCTCGATCGTGGGCGCGGTGGATGCCGGGCGAGCGCTCGCGCTGGCGCGCCGGGCGTACGGCGACTGGACCGCGTCCCCCGGAGCGATCGACCGGTCGCCCGAGGAGCCGCCGAGGCGCGGGGTGCGAGCCCGGACGCTGCGGGGCGACGTCTCCCGCGCCGAGCTGACGCTCGGCTGGCGCACGGTGGCCGCGCTCGATCCCGACTCTCCAGCGCTCGATCTGGCCGCGGCGGTGCTCGGGTCGGGAAGAGGAAGCCGGCTCTACCGGCGTTTGCGCGAGCCGGGCATCGTAAGCTGGGTCGCGGCACACAACTACTCGCCCACCGAGATCGGCGTGATGAGCATCTCCGCCGAGCTGGCGCCCGATCGTGTGGAGGAGACCCTCGCCGGCATCGCCGAGTCGGTCACTCACCTCGCGCTTCTCGGTCCGTCACACCAGGATCTCGAGCGCGCCAGAACGCTTCTGCGGGCGCGATGGGCCCGTCGCATGGAACCGATGGAAGGGCGCGCGGTGTCCCTCGCGGAGGCGGAGGCGCTCGACGGGTACGATCTCCTCGACCGCGAGTACGCCGCCCTGTCGGAGGTGCAGCCCGAGCAGGTGCAGGAGGCGGCCGAGCGGTACCTGCATCCCGATTCGGTGTCGGGAGTGCTCTACCTGCCGAGTGATGATGGAGACGATCTCACCGACGAGTCACTCGCAGGGGCCTTCGCGGTGACTCCACTCGCTCCGGCGGGCGCCCCGTCACCGCCGCGGCCTTCGCCGCTCCCTCCGCTGGTGGTGCATCCACGCCGCGAGGGCAACGTTCTGCACAGCGCACTGCCGGGAGTAGACCTCCTGGTCTGGCGAAAAACCGGAGTGCCGCTCGTGAGCCTCGGCGTGTACGTGCCCCGGCGGCATCTCGATCCGGCGGATCAGGCGGGAATCGGCGCGCTCACCGCGCGCTCGGCGGTACGCGGTGCCGCCGGGCTCGACGCCGGGGGGCTCGCCTTTGCCTTCGAGGGACTCGGCGGGAGCCTGGGCGCGAGCGCCACCTCCGACTGGCTGGGCTTCGGCACCACCGTGCTGGCGGAGCACCTCCCCGAAGCGGCAGCGCTGCTCGACTCGGTGTTCAGCGAGCCCCATCTCGACGATGTATCCGTGGCGCTCGAGCGCGGCGTGATGGTGGCGGAGGCGGAGCAGGTCACCGACGACATGTTTCGCTATCCCTTCCAGCTCGCCTTCGCGCTCGGGTTCGGTGAGCAGGGGTATGGGCTCCCGGTGGCGGGTCTCCCCGGCACCCTGCCGGGCATCTCGGGCGCCGACGTGCGGGCGTGGCATCAGCGCACCTTTCGTGAAGTGCGGCCGGTGGTGGTGGCCGTCGGTGAGATGGACCCCGACCGGGCGTCGGCGCTGC
>JBOHSC010000340.1:0-16861 GCA_050733115.1 Gemmatimonadales bacterium | reverse complement strand
CTGCATACCCGCGCGTCCAGCAGGTCGGCCCAATCGACTGCGCCCAGCACCAGCTCAATGATCTGACGATCGAAGCCGCTTGCCACCGCCACACGAATGCCGCCAGCGCGCAAGCATTCGAATACCTGACGCACACCTGGCAACGAAAGGGGCCGCGCTCGCATGAGTCGCTCCGCCAACCCGGTTCGGAAATGGCCATAGATGTGATCCACTCGTGTGGTCGCCACCTCGGTCCCGTCACGCTGCCGGGTCAGGAGTCGACGGAGGATCTCGTATTTGGACGCCCCGCGCCATGCCGCCAGCTCCGCTGGATCGAACGCAACACCTGCTTCGCGCAACGCGTCACTGAAGGCCGCGGGCACTTCCCCACGGTCATGGACCGTGGTGCCGCCAAGATCGAAGACGACCAACGCGGGCGGTTTGATAGATCCTCCTTCGTCGAGCGGGCAGGATCAGGGGGCGCGGAGTGGGCGAGGATGTACGGTGCGCGTCCTGAGCTTCGCCAGCAAGCCGCTGCCGCACTCCTCCCAGGAATCGCAGCGGCAACGGCTGATGAGTCGGAGCATCGTCTTCATCGCCTGGGCGTGCGCGATCAGTGCGTCCATCGCCTCGAGCTTGGCCGCGGCGAGCACCTTCCAGCGCGCAGATGGCGCGGCGGACGGGAACATGGAGACGAGCTGCCGCGTCTCGGTGATGCTGAAGCCGATATTCCGCGCGTGCAGGATCACGGCCAGGCGTGAGAGCGCGTCCGCGGCATAGATACGGCGACCGTTGGCGCGGGCCGGCTTTGGCAAGAGTCCAACGCGCTCGTAGTAGCGCACGGCCGACGGTGATATGCCCGCCCGGCGCGCGAGCTCTCCGATTCTCACGAGCGCTCCCTCCAGGTGACACGCAGCCGCACCACTCTTGACTTGAACCGCACTTCAACTGCTACCGTGCTCACGCGGCATCAGTCTCCCCGCGCAAACCATTCTCCGGCTGGAGGCAGGTATGTACCGCCTCAGGCAGCAGCCGTGGCTGCTGGCGCTGGCGCTCCTGATCCCAGTGTGCAACGCCTCGGCGCAGCGCCCTACAGGCATGGCCACGCTGGACTCGTCGACGCTGATGGATCGACGCGCGCTTGAGGTTTTCAGGGGAATCGTCGCGAGTGATATCGTATCGGCCGCCGAAGCCATGCCGGCCGACAAGTACGGTTTTGCGCCTACTGAGGGCGAGTTCAGCGGCGTGCGGACATTCGGAAGGCAGGTCAAGCATCTCGCCGCCACAAACTATACCCTCGCCGCCGCCGCGCTAGGGCAGGACCCACCCACCGACGCCGGGGACGAGGCCGGCCCGGATACAGTCAGGACCAAGGACGAGGTGCTGAGATATCTGAGGGGGTCGTTCACGGCGCTCGAGAATGCGATCACCGCGATCGGCGACCGCACGGTGACGGTCAGGAGCTCACCGATCTCGCCGCTGCAGGGCGGGAGCGCGACCCGTCTCGCACTCGTTGTCGAAGCGCTCATCCATGCGTTCGACCACTACGGGCAGATGGTCGTATATCTGCGAATGAACGGCGTCGTGCCGCCGGCGAGCCGGCGTTGAGCGCTCCCGCGGCGCGCCCTCACAGGCCTCGCGGAATGGGGGGTCGCAATTGGTCCCCCACTCTGCGCGCCACGGGTCAAGCCATCGTCAAGTCGCTTCAGCCAGGCTCCGGTGTGCTGCCGGCGGCTCAGGTCTCCGTGGGTCCCGACCAGGCAAACCGCATATGCTTGCTCGAGCGGCCGGTCCAGTCCCACCGAAAGCCAAAGCCTTCGGCGCGGTTAGCGGTTGCCCGTCCCTGCGTGGCGACCGTCCCCGGGCCAACCTCCGAGCCGGGAGGGTTGTGCACCTGCACCCGCTCCCCCGGCCGCGTGGTCGGGCCGGTCAAGGCCTCGGCACTCGCGGTTACCATGTCGGGAATCTCGGCCCGCCAGAAGGCCAGGTCGTCGGCTATCTCGAATGTGATATGGGCGTACTGGATCCCCCGTACTTCGCCGATAGCCTGTGCGAATTCCCCCGGCCACCCGCCGGCCCGACCGCCAAAGATCATCTGGAGAGCCTCGCGCTGCCCCGCGTCGGCGCGCTCGTCGAGGAAAATGCCCATGGTGGCCTTGGCGCCCGCCCAGATGTTGCCTTCGAAGGCACCGAGGGCTATCACATTCAGCCCGTTGAGCTGGACCACGCCGTAGTGGCCACGCCGAATGTGCCACGCGAGCACGCCCTCGCAGTCCCCATACGTTGGCGGCTGCGCGAAGTAGCAAGGACAGGGAATACTGCACTTGCACACATCGAACCAGTCGCCATCGACCTGCCACTTCGGAATATCCGACATATTGCACCTCCACTGGGTCAACGGTATTCACCGAGCCAAATCTGCTGCTCCTGGTCTCGGAGTCCAGGCCGTCTCACTTCGATGCCCCGGCGGAAGGCAGTCCGGGACTCCACCGACTCCCGCCGCTCGCGGACGGCCGGTACTATTTTCCCGCCATGGACCCGCTGTCAGACCTGCTGCGTGTTGTCCGCCTCGACGGCGCATTCTTTTACGCGGTCGAGGCGGCGGAGCCGTGGAGCGTCGAGACAGTCGCCGCCAAGGAGCTCTCGCCCCGGATCATGCCCGGTGCGGAGCACCTGATCTCGTACCACATCCTTACCGAAGGTCGCTGCTACGGGGGCGTGGTCGGCGAGGAACAGGTCGAGCTCGCCCCGGGCGACGTGATCGTCTTTCCGCACGGCGACGCTTACGTGATGTCGAGCGGGCGAGGCGTTCGGACCGGTCCGCATGTGAACAGCAGCGCCCCCGCCCGCTATCCCCACACCGTCTTTCTCGGCGATCGGGGACCACGGGGCGCATCGTTCGTCTGCGGGTTTCTCGGCTGCGACCGCAGGCCGTTCAACCCGCTGCTCGCGGCGCTCCCACGCCGGATGCACATGCGGGGCATGTCGAACGCCTGGCTGGGTGGGCTTACCCGCCACCTGACCGAAGAGTCCCGTCTCGGCCGGGCCGGGGCCGATACCGTCCTCACCAGACTGGCCGAGGTGATGTTCATCGAAGTGCTTCGCCGCTACCTCGACGAGCTGCCGCAGGGACAAACCGGGTGGCTCGCCGGCCTTCGTGATGAAGTGGTCGGCCGGGCGTTGACGCTGCTCCATGGCCGACCCGGCTATCCCTGGACCCTCCCAGAGCTGGCGCAGGAAGCTGCCTCTTCCCGGTCGAGCCTGGCCAAGCGGTTCGCGGAGCTGGTCGGCCAGCCGCCGATGCAGTACCTGACCCAATGGCGGATGCAGGTCGCGGCCAATCTTCTTGCCCAAAGCGCCTCCAAGGTCGCCACGATCGGCTCGGAGGTGGGTTACGACTCCGAGGCCGCCTTCAGCCGCGCGTTCAAGAAAGCGACCGGGCTCGCCCCCGGCGCTTGGCGCGAGGTCCGCCGCACCGCCCGAACGTAGTCCCTTCGGCTCGGCCCGATCGAGACGATCGGGCATCTCTGCTGGACTCTCGCGCAGAAAGAATCGTCCCCAGGTACGCCCGAGCAGGAAGTCGGGACGACCAGTCATTGGAGGAATCGTTTCCCCTTCGCACACTTGGGCTCGTGCGCCACGAGGGCGCGCCCGAACCCATTGTCGGAGAGGTTACATGTCATCCGAGAGCATTCCCCGCGCCGGCGCTCCGGGCGCCCGCGGCGAGGTCCCCGCCTGGTCCGAAGACCCTCTCACCGCCCGGGCCAGGTCGGTCTGGACTGCAGGTGATTTCCTCCCCATCGCGCGCAGCTTCGCGCCCGGCGCCAAGGAGTTCATCGCCCGGTTGGCGCTTCGTTCGGGGGAATTGGTGCTCGATGTGGCGTGCGGCACCGGCAACCTCGCCATCCCGGCGGCGCGCAGCGGAGCTCGCGTCAGCGGAATCGACATTGCCCCCAACCTGATCGCCGAGGCCCGGCTCGAGGCACGCACCGCCGGCCTCGCCATTGCGTTCGAGGTTGGAGACGCCGAGGCGCTTCCCTATGTCGATGGCCAGTTCGACACCATGGTGACGATGTTCGGCGCGATGTTCGCCTATCGCCCGGCGCGGGCCGCGGCGGAGCTGCTTCGGGTGACCCGCTCGGGCGGCCGCGTGGCGATGGCGAATTGGACTCCCGAGGGATTCGTCGGCGAGATGTTGCGCGCCCACACGTCCCTGGTGCCACCGCCGTCGGGAGTGCCGAGCCCGTTGGCGTGGGGCAAGGAGGAGGTGGTCCGCGAGCGCTTTGGCGACCTGGTGACTTCGCTAACCTGCACCAGGCGGACCCTGGAGCTTCGCTTCCCGTTTCCACCCGCGGCCGTGACCGAACTCTTCGCCACGTGCTACGGGCCCACGGTCGCAACGCTCCGAGCGACCGATCCCGAGGGTTCGAGCCGGCTCCGCAACGAGCTCACCCGACTGTTCCAGCAACACAACCTGGCCACCGACGGCACCACCGCGGTGGCGGGCGAATATCTCGACGTCCAGGCCCGAGTCGCCTGACGGCTACTCGCTGCCATCAGCCATCGACTCGACACACACCAGCCGGAGGTGAACAATGAGCCAACGTACCAACGCTCTTGCCGATCGACTCGAACAGGGGGCCCGTGCACTCGCCACCTTCGCGAGCGGCCTCTCCGACGCGGAGTGGCAAACCCGTGTTCCCAAGGATGGGCGCAAGATCGGCGTCATCGTGCATCACGTCGCCACCATGTATCCGCTGGAGATCCAGCTGGCACAAACGCTTGCCGCGGGCAAGCCGGTGACGGGCGTGACGTGGGATGTTGTCAACGAGATGAATGCCGGGCATGCCCGGGAGTACGACGCGGTCACCAAAGAGGCGGCGCTGGATCTGCTCCGGCGCAACAGCACGGCAGCCGCGACTGCAATCCGGGCTCTACGCGACGATGAGCTCGATCAGGCCGCGTCGGTGTCGCTCAACGCAGATGCCCCACTCACGTGTCAGTTCATGCTCGAGGATCACGCTGTCCGGCACAGCTATCACCACCTCGCCCGTGTACGAGGCGCCTTGAAGCCGCACGCCGTGGCGGCCTGATGAGGACTGACCGGCCTAGGGGTGGAATCCGCCGCCTAGGCCGGAGGTCGGGCTTTCCTAGGGGCTCGGAGCAGGCTCACCCCGGCGGCGACCAAGCCGATGAGGAGCGCGGGATAGATGACCAGAAGGTCGATCCGGATGTTGCATTCACCGCTACAGAGCCAGCGCCGCTGCATGCCCGTCTCATAGGCGGCATAGACTAGCCAGACGACACCGACTCCGGCCGCCGTCCGGCGGCGGGCCCGCCGCCCCAGCCACACCAGGAACCCGCCGATGATCGCCGCCAGGAACGGGTACTCGATGAAGACGGCCATGCCGGCCAAGAGCTGATTCACGGGTTCACAACCGCGCCAACAATTCGGTCAGATCCTCGCCAACCATCCGCTGCCATCCTTTGGCGGCCCCGTCGAAAGCGAATGCATTAGCTGGCAGAAAGCCGGAGTGCTCGAGCCTGAGCCGCGTGTCACCTGCTGGCGTGGGCGTGAGCGTCCAGGTGACCATGGTGTCCAGAGGCGAGGACTGAGGGCCGCTCCGCCACGAATAACGAAGACGCTGGTGCAGTTCCATCTCCAGCACCTCGCAGTGCACGATCCCGTCCCACCAAGGCGTCGGCTGCGCCCTGAAGGAAAAGCTGTGCCCGACGGTCGCCCGCATGTTGTTGGCCATGAGCCACTGGGCGAGCAGCTCGGGCTCGGCCAGCGCACGCCATACCATCGCGGGCGGGTGCGGCAGGTCGTACTGAAGAGAAATCGACTGGCTTTCGGCTTTGGCGCTCATCCATCCATCTCCTTGAGCAATGCTTGAAGTCGGTCGAGGCGATCGGGCCAGAACGCCTGGTAATGCGCGATCCAATCGATGAGCGGTCGGAGTCCGTTTCGCTTCACCCGGTAGTAGACCAGACGACCGTCAGGCCGTTCGGAGGCGAGGGGAACCCCTTCGTCTCCTGCTGAAAAGCGCGCAGGATGGCGCCTGGAGGTTATCGGAGCTTGCCGATCTGGTCCGCGAGCTCCCGCGCATGAACCTGGAGCTCGATGTGCTCAGGGTGGAGGGCATTGGACTCCCCGGAGGCGAGGCCGGCGCGAACCGCCTGAATACCGTCGATGGCGCGACGGAGCTTCAAGCGCTCGACACGAACCGGAGCCGTAGCCCCATGTCCCGCAGAGAGGACGGCCCACATGTTCGTGCGTAGCGTGTCGACTGAGCGCTTCAGGTCATCGAGGCCCGGTGGGGCCGCGGGGGCCCGCGTCAGGCGGGCGTCGACCTCATCGAGCAGGCTGCGGAGCTTGGCCAGTTGTTGGGCGAGCGGCTCTTCTTGCATACGGGAGCCTCGGTCGAAAGGAAAAGGTCGTTGAACGACCCGGCAGCCTCTAGAACAGGCGGGTGCCGAGGAACAGTATCCGGTACCCGTGCACCGCCATAGGGATCGCTCCGAGCACGGCGGCGGCGGCCAGCGGCCCCGGGGCAACGCGGCGACTGCGGACCAGGAAGTGAGCCACGAATACGAGCGGGGCAAACAGGAGTCCTCGGCCGAGCCGATCAGGGGCCTGCTGGACCATCTGCCCTCCAGTCAGGCCGCGCCCCGCTCCCATGCCTGTCCACAGCCGCATTCTAGGCGGCGCCGAGCCCACCAATCTCCGCCAGCACGTCGTTGGTCTGCCGCACGGTCGCGAACTCACCGTGGAGACTCGCCAGCGCGAGGCGGTGCATCTGCTCGGCACTGTGGTGTTCGCCGTCCGGGCCCGTCCGCTCAAACGTGGCAGTGCCATCGGAGACCACGATCGCGATGAAGCCGAGGTTCGCCGCCATTCGCGTGGTCGAGGAGACGCAATGATCGGTGGTGAGGCCAGCGAGGACGACGGTGTCGATCTGCTGAGCACGGAGGTGCGCTTCGAGCGCCGTGCCGATGAAAGCGCTGTTCACCGTCTTCTGGAAGAGCGGCTCACCGGGCTGCGGGACGGCCTCCGGCTTGAACGCGTTGCCTGGCCGGTCTGGCCGGAGCGGTGAGTCGGGCTCCTGGGACATGTGCTGCACGTGAATGACCGGACGGTGCGTCCGTCGCCAGGCCGTCAGCAGCGCAGCGATGTTCCGCTCTGCGCCAGGGTTGTTCCGTTCGCCCCAGCGCGGGTCGTCGAGACCCTGCTGGACATCGATTAACAGAAGCGCGGCGTTGGCTGAGAGCGTCATGGAGACCCGGGTGCGTGGAATTGTGGGGCGCGGCCTGCAACTGCACTAAGACTCTTACCGCATCAATATGATCTCTGTGCGCGCATCGAAGCCCAGATCGCCCAAGCCGACGACTCGCCAGCCCTCACGCCCCAGCCCGTTCAAGATTCCCGGCAGCTCCCCACCAAGCGGGTTCCCGATGCCGTTGAGATACCAGGTAACACCACCCACGTTTCCTGCCTGGTCCCGGCCGATCAGGACTGCGTACTCGTACGTGGTCATCTGGGCCTCAATCGTGATCTCAGGTTGGCTGATGAAAACGGCAACCTCGGGGGCACTCCGATTACTTCGTCCGGCGGTCGAGCGGGCCCTCTCCAGTGGGCGTGCGCCGCCAGGTGTAGCCAAAACCGAAGCGCGAGGATCGCGCGGTTGGGCCAGCACCCTGCTCGGCGGGCTACGATTGGCGGACCTCCTGAAGTGACCCGATGCTCGTGCAGCGGCCTAACGCCCGGCGCATCAGTTGCAGGCCCTGAAAGCGGCGCCCGCACAAACCTACGCTCCGCAGCGCTCCATTGGCGTATTCCGCGAGGAGTGCCAGCGCGAGGGCGAGCCTGAATTGCGCATCAGGTCATCGTTACTCCGGGTGGACGCCTGACGAATTGGGCATCGGTCGCTTGAGACCCATCCGCGTCAACACCTGTTCGAACCTTGGGTCCGTCCGCAGCGGATCCAGGAGCGGGTCGAAGAAATTCTCCGGGACATAGAAGTCGTGCTGGTCGATACCCCGATTGAGCCATTCGAACGCCCGGGTGGTATCGTCCAGACCAGCGTACGACTCCGCAATGAAAAACGGTGGGACGAGCTCCCGGGCCGAGCGCCGCTTCAGATCGTCCACGATCCCCACCGCCGCCGCCTTCTTCCCCGACATCGCATAGGCGACCGCGAGCGCGGCGGCGCTCTGGGGATAGAACACGCCCAGGTCGATCGCGCGCTGGAGCGACCCGATGGCCTCGGGGTAGCGGCGTTGCGCGATCTGTACCAGGCCGAGCCGGAGATGCGCCTGGGCATAGTTCGGGTCGAGCGCGAGGGTTTGGCGGATGTGCGCCTCCGCCTCAGCGTTCCGGTGCATGAGATAGGATACCCACCCCCACTCGACCCCGATCTGCCGCGACAGGGGATCCAGCTGGTGAGCCCGGCTCATCTCCGCCAGGCTTTCGGCCAGTCGGCCGCGCCCGGCCAGGAAGTCGCCATACCAGTGGTGGCCCGTGGCGTAATTGGGGTCGGCGGCGATGCCACGTTGAAAGCTCTGTTCCGCCGCCGGCCAGTTCCAGGCGTAGATGAAGTTGCCATACGCGAGGGAGGTGTACGCCTCCGCCGAGGTACTGTCGAGCGCCAGCGCCTTTCTGGCGGCGGACTGGGCCTTGAGCCAGCCGTCGGCGGGCGAGCCGCCGGCATAGGGGACGACGAGGAGGTAGGCGTCGGCGAGAGCCGCCCACGCACGGGCAAAGGTCGAGTCCCGGGCCACCGCCTGTTCCATATAGCGCACCGCGTCGGGGAGGGCGGCGGCGTTCCGCTGATTCCAGGCGAACCGTCCCTTGAGGTACAGGTCATACGCCTGCAGGTCGCCGGTGGGGCGGATGGCCAGCGCCGAGTCGCGAGCTGGTGCCAGCCGCACCCGAAGGGCCGCGACGATGGATCGGGCGACGTCCTCCTGCACGGCGAAGATGTCGGCCAGGTCACGATCGTAGGACTCGGACCAGAGCTGATACCCATCCTTCACGCTGATGAGCTGGGTGCTGACCCGAAGCCGGCTCCCGCTCTTCCGCACGCTCCCCTCCAGCACGGCGCCGACATCGAGCTTCCGGCCGATCTCATGCACATCAAGACTCTGTCCCTTGAACTGAAAGGAGGAGGTCCGGGCCGCGACCCGAAGTCCCGGCACCTGACTCAGCGCCGTGATCAACTCCTCGGTGAGCCCGTCGCTGAAATACTCCTGATCCTTCTGGGGACTCAGGTCCACGAAGGGAAGTACGGCGGCAGAGGCCAACGGCGCCACTCCTGTCGGCCTTAGCCACCGGAGCGTGACAACTCCGCCGAGCACCAGGAGCAGTAGCGCGAGACCAACCGCGACCGGTCGAACAATCGGCCGGTGGGGGCTCGCGGTGGCCACTGTGTCCGTGGTGTCGGGACCATCAACAAACCGATCCCGCTGCAGCGCGCCGGCGAAATCGGCCGCGGTGGCGAACCGATCGGCCGGTGATCGGGCGAGTGCCCTGGTTACAGCGCGCTCGAGGGCGACCGGCACATCGCGGCCGGTTCGCAGGTGCGGGACCGGCTCACTGAGCCGTTTGGCCAGTATCGCCTGGGGAGTCGGCCCGGTGTACGGTGGCTCGCCGGTGAGCATCTCGTAGAGCACGCAGCCGAGGGAGTATACGTCGGTGCGCGGATCGAGGTCATGCTGGCCCACAGACTGCTCGGGACTCATGTATTGGGGAGTGCCCAGGGTGATTCCGCTCTCGGTCAGCCGCTCATCCGATTCGGCCGGGAGCGCTCGGGCGATCCCGAAGTCGGCAACCAGGGCGTGGTTGCCGCTGAGCAGGATGTTCTCCGGCTTGATGTCGCGGTGGATTATTCCGTGCTGGTGGGCATAGTGGAGAGCGTCGGCCACTTCGCAGGTGATGCGCAGCGCGTCATCCACCGGGAGCTGCTTCTCTCGCAGCAGCCGGCTCCGCAACGTCTCACCCTCGACGTACGGCATGGTGAACCAGAGCTGCCCGTCGTCGTTGCCGGAGTCGTGCACGACCAGGATATGCGGGTGTTGCAGACGGGCGCAGAGCCGGATCTCGCGGAGGAACCGCGACGGACCCAGCACCTGGGCCAGGTCGGGATGGAGGACTTTGAGCGCTACGGGTCGATCATGCTTCAGGTCGTGGGCCAGGACAACCCTGGCCATACCGCCGCGTCCCAGTTCACGCTCGATCCGGTAGCGGTCGGCCAGGGACGCCTGGAGACGATTCAGCGCATCGGGCAAGCTGGTTCCGGCGACAGGTTATCCAAACGTTACACTCGCGTTGGGGGAGTGGGCCAGAGCGGAGTCAGGCAGCGCGTCGCGAGCCGCACCAGAACGGTTGGATGGCCTCGATAGTGATCTGTGATGAAGAAAGTCTCGGGATCGGCCCTCATCCGCAAATCTCGTTCGTCGTCACCGCACTTGACCACCAGCGTCTCACCGTCTTACCACAGCCGCGCCAGAAACGTGCCCCGTACCCGGAACCCGGGGGTGCCATAGGACGGCCCCTCCTCGACACCGGGGAAGTCGAGAGCCAAGCGGCGTACCGTCGCCAGTGAGATGCAAGTGTGTTTTGGCATGGCTAAGGCGGCGTGCGGCTCACCCCTTGCCCCTCTTCCTTCCCAACTCAGCGATACGCGCCTTCACGAGTCGCCTCACCAGAGCCGATGGTAGCGGCTTGGCCAGCGGAAATCGAATCGCCCCCTTCGAGGTCTCGTATCCCTTGAGCTCAGCCGCATGCGCGCGTCTGACCGCCGCACCCATCGGGTACAGGCTGCTGTGATGTTTCCAGGCGGCGTACCACACAAGAGGTTGTCCATCGAGTCTGAAGGCGGGAATTCCGTAGCTGAAGGCCTCAATGACGCCGGGGGCGGCCGCGCGAACGGCCTCCCGCAGCTTTCGCAGCTCCCTGCGAGCATCGGGCGGCAACGACGCAAGGTAGGCTCGCACCTGCAGGCCGGCCCGCTTGGCGCCATTCCTTGACGACGAGGAGGATGTCACGATTGGCAAATCAGCTGTTGGGATCGAGACAGGCTGAGCTGGCCCGAAGGACTCGTGCGGTACTTCTGGAGCCGACGAATCGGAACACGATCGGCGCCTCGCCACACACCTCACTCGGCGGATACACGAAGACCTCGGTGGTGTCACCACGTCGCTCCCCCGCGAACACCTGGACCCTCCGTGCCCAGAGAGCCAGGGTATCCGGGTGGGCGCGGGCAACGTTGAGGGCCCAAACCACTGGTGAGGCCGATGCCGACACCCGCACAAGGCCTACCGAATCCCGTTGAATCGCAGCTCGGATGAAGCGTCGCGCAGTCCTGGTGTAGGCCGTCCCCGGCCAATCCGCAGAGTAGGGCTGCAGAGTGAGCACCACGGCAACCAGCAACCCCATCGCGAGGAGCGTTAGGTACAGCGGAGTCTTGCCGTTCACCATGGGACCTCCCCGTCGGCCTGACGGCTGGTTCAATTTATCAGTAGTCGGGGCCGGCATCGCTACTGACTAGTGCCAGGGCCACTCCTGCCGCTGCCAGGACGCCGCCCACCGCCGCTCCCGTCCGGCCCACACTGAGGTGCCCGGTCCCCAATTCGGCTACCTCCGTCAGCGGTGTGGCGACTGGTGGTACGGGCTGGTCATGGCCGTGGCGGCCCACCAGGGAGTCACCTCGAACCGTTGGGGCGTGGACCCAGTACCGCCATGCGCTGCTCCGCTTCACGGCGGAGCTCCCATCGAAGCAAAAGGGCTGCTACGATCGCTACGACACCGACGGTGCCAATCTTGGTACCCGAACTAGTGAACTCTGGCACCCAGGTGAAGACCCCTGCTGTCAGCACCAACACCACGGCAACTGCACCGATTCCTGCGCCCGCAACACTCGACCCCGCTTCTCGCTTGAGAATGCATAGCAGGACAACCGCCGGCACCCACACAGCCGCCCAGGCATAAACCACGAGCGGCAGGCCAGGACCTTTAGCGTGCAAGAGGAACCAGAGCCGGGCGCGATAGTCGTGAGTCGGCGTCAGAACAGCCACGAGCACGGTCAACTCAACTGTGCCGACCGCAGCCGCAACCGCGAGTCCGTCACCGAACCGACGCCTTTCCATCAATCCTCTGCTCCTCGCCGCTAGTGAAGGTCCGCGCACCGGCCTCCGCGACTAATCCCCCGTCGGGACGATGCTCGCCGTTTCGACCATCAGGACCACGGTCCGCTCAGGAGCCCGGGGTCGGTGCAGCACCCCCTTCGGCACCACCACTCCCTGGCCTGGACCGAGTTCCAGAACGCGGTCCTCCAGATCGATCCAGAACCGGCCTTCGACCACGTAGAAGAACTCGTCGTCGTCCGTGTGCTGGTGCCAATGGTATTCTCCCTCCACGACGCCAAGGCGCACCACGGCGTCGTTCACTCGGCAGAGCGTCTGGTTGTACCACCGGTCGGTGCAGGCCGCCGCGAGGGCGGGCACGTCCAGGCGTTCGAGCGGACCGAACTTGATGTCGAGGCGGGTCACGTAGGGATGAGCGGGCGTCCCGCCAGGTGTCTCTGGCATCGGCAACTCCTTCGAAGACCGGTTCCTGCTGCCCAGATCTGGACAGTCCGCATATTCCTGACTAAAGTCAGATAATGACGGCCGACGAGATCTCTCAGGTCCGACGCTTTAACCGACTCGTTACCCAGCGCGCCGGAGCATTGGACGACCATTTCCTCGGGCGGGATCGCCCCCTGGGGGAGTCGCGCCTGCTTTACGAGATAGGACCCCGGGGAGCAGATCTCCGCGACCTGCGCCAGTGCCTCGGACTTGATTCTGGCTACGTGAGCCGCCTGGTCAAGGCCCTCCAGAGGAAGGGTCTCGTCCGGCTGACCCAAGGGTCCGCAGACCAGCGTGTCCGGCAGGCTCGGTTGACGTCGGCAGGGCGGCGCGAAGTCCGAGAAATGAATAAGCGCTCAGACAAAGCGGCGGCTGCCCTGCTCGAGGCACTACCGTCCGCACAACGCACCCGCTTGGTGGCTGCGATGGCGGAGGTCCATCGTCTCCTGCAGCTGGTCGGCCTTCAGATCGAACGGGTCGACCCAGCAAGCCCGGCCGCACGCTGGTGCGTCGGCCAATACTTCGACGAGCTGGACCGCCGTTTCGAGTCCGGGTTCGATCCGGCCGCCAGTGTGTCAGCTGAAGATCGCGAGCTCATTCCACCGAGAGGCGCATTCCTCCTGGCTTTGGTGGACGGGCAGCCGGTAGCGTGTGGCGCTGTGAAGAGGATCTCACTCGCAGTTGGGTCGCTCAAGCGAATGTGGGTTGCCGACACAGTGCGTGGGCTGGGGATTGGTCGGCGCGTGCTAGAGGCCCTGGAAGCCCAAGCGCGGGCGCTCGGTCTGACGACCCTTCGGCTCGAGACGAATCAAACGCTCCAGGAAGCCATACGGTTATACCGGAACGCTGGCTTCCGCGAAGTGGCCCCGTTCAACTCTGATCCCTATGCCCACCATTGGTTTGAGAAGAGCGTAGGCTGATTCGGCGCCAGCCGGGACGCGCTTGTCGGCTGCACGTACGGATTACCCGCAGAACACTTGCCTCGGACGCCATTCAGCCCGGAAGCCCCCGTACACCGAGTCGCCGCCGATAAAGTGGAGAACGAGGCTGCCGGCCAGTGCGGTATCCGTCCCCGGTCGAAAGTGGATTTCTCCCGATGTCGCCGCCTCGCAGGGCCGGGATCCCACGCACCGCGTCGCCGCAGCGGACTCGGGATCGGCGGGCCATTGAAAGGAGTGTCCAGCCACGGAGTCCGCCCGCGGGTACACCGCCACGCGAATTTGAGGGGCCATGCCGATCACACTATCTGCTTGCGACCCGGCCAGCACGATGGCGATGGCACGTCCATCCCAGGGAGCACAATCCGGTGTCGCAAAGGCCACCCCGTAACCCGACGGCGGATTTGGTACCGGCGCCAGATCCGATGACTGGTCGCAGGCGAGCGCCAGTGCACTGCACAATGGCAGCAGCTTGAGGAGGCGCGAAACGAGCATGAGGATACTCCGGTGTACCCGCCTGACGACGGCGCATCAGCACTGCCTCGTGTGAGGCGATAGAGAATTGAACGGGATCAATGCCAGGGCCGGGTGCTGCGGCATTGCATCTCCGAGGTGCAAGCGCCAGGGTGCCGCCCCGCCAGCATGCGCCAGCGCTGTGGCCAGGGTTGCGACAGGCGGCGCCTAGCCGAGAAGTTCCGCTACCGCTCGGGTCACATGAATCCGCGTCGTGTCTAGGAGTGGCACCGCGCAGTCGGCCGCGTCCCGCAGCAGCAACGGCAACTCCGTACCGGCCAGAAGCACGCCTTCGGCTCCGTCCTGGGCCAGACGTTGGATAATCGCCCGGAACTCCTGCCGGGTGTCGGGCCGCAACTCGCCAGGGACGAGCTCCTGCATGTACTTCTCATGGACGTAGACCTGGTCCTCCGGACTCGGCGCATGCACGGCGATGCCCCGCCTCGCGAATACCTCGGGGTAAAACCGCCCTCGCATGGTGAAGCCGGTACCCAACAACCCCACGGTCCTCAGGCCTAGATCGTAGGCAGCTTCACTGGCAGCCTCCACGATGCTGAGAAGTGGCATCGGGGCCTCTCGACGCAACTCTTCGAAGACGATATGGGGCGTGTTGGAAGCCAGCAGTCCAACATCCGCTCCGCCGCGGGCCAGCCGCTCGAGCTCCCTTAACAACCAGTACGTCAGCTCGGTCAGCCGATTCCCGCTGATCAGGTCCAGCATTCTCGTGAGATCAATGCTATTGATGAGGATCGATGGGTAGGTGCCATCTTGCCTCTGCTCACGATAGGTCGCGATCAGCAAGCGGTAGTAGTCCACAGTCGACCCGGGCGCGATCCCGCCGACCATGCCGAGCGTTTTCATGCCGACCCCTGACATCCCTGTAGGCGTCCACCTAACGGATCGCGCTGTGGCAGGCCCACAGGCGGTTAGCGCGTAAGAAACACGTCGGTGCTGAGGTAGCGCAGTCCCGAATCCACCAGGATGGTCGCCACCGTTGCGCTGCGACCGAGACGCTGGCCCAGCCGAATGGCGGCCACCACGTTCGCTCCCGACGATGCACCGGCGAACAAGCCTTCCTCACGAGCAAGTCGGCGCGTCATGGCCTTGGCGTCCTCGGTCGTCACGGTCATGATCTCGTCGACTTCATCGGGCTCCCAGAGCGGCGGGACAAAGCCGATGCCGATGCCCTCAATCTTGTGTGAGCCGCTCGGCTGCCCGGACAGGACAGCCGACTCCGCCGGCTCTACGGCTGCGACGTGCAAGGTGGGCTTGTGCTCACGCAGGCCGCGCGCGACGCCGTGAATCGAGTGGCCGGTACTGACAGCGTGCACGAAGGCGTCAACTTGGCCGCTGGTTTGAATCCAAATCTCCTCCCCCATCGCGAGGTAGCCGTTGATCGCGTCACGGTTGTTCAGTTGATCGCACCACCAGTAGGCCGGCTTCGCACTGAGCTCGTGGGCCCTCGCAAGCATGGCCTTGACGAGCGCTTCCGTGATGCGCCCATGGTCGCTTTCCACATCCTCGACCGTCGCACCGAAGGCTTGCATGGTCCGTCGTTTCTCGTCGCTGAAGGCATCGGAGAACACGATGTGAAGCCTATACCCCTTGGCAGCGCAAACCAGCGCCAGGGAAACGCCCGTTGTGCCCATGGTGGCCTCAAGGACGGTCCCACCCGGCAACAGCCGTCCGTCTCGTTCGGCCGCCTCAATCGCCGCACGGGCCATCCGGTCCTTCATGCTCCCGGTCGGATTCCCCCACTCCAACTTGACCACGATTCGAGCGCAGCCAGGCGGAGCCACCTTGCGCAGTTCCGCGATCGGCGTGTTGCCGATGGCGTCCAGTACTGTCCCTGACATGGCGCTCCATTTCCGGGCGCATCCACGAGCGCCCGAGTGCCGCGGGCGGAGCCGCGCTCCATCCGCGTTTGTCGCCTGCACTAGCGGGTTAGACTGGGCCGGGCCGGTCTGTCGACGCCACCGCCATAAGCGTCCACGTGCCACCCCGCTTTTCGTACACCTCGACCCACGCGAATATTGTGTGCTCCGCCCGGGGCACTCCCGCGCTGTCCAGCGCGCTCAATCGCACCCGCTTCTGGACGATGACATACGCCATCTGCCCGTCCGGCGAGATGCGAATCAGCGGCGGCGCCAGATCCGCCCATTCCTGGAAGGTCGACCGATCAAAGTAGGTCTGAAAGCGCGCCCGGTTCTCCGCCGGCGTGCGCATCGTGACCGCGCCGCGGGCGATGTTCAGAAAGCTGTCCCCGAAGGACCCGACCAGCAGGTCGGCTCGCTTCTCCAAGTGGGCGGTCTGGGCAAGCGCGTGGAGCCGAAGGAGGGCCGCCCGGTCGGCCTCAGGATGTGGCCGATGGGCGCAGGCGCCAAGGCTGAAAACAAGAAGCGAGAAGACACGGAGCATGAGACCCTGCGAGCCACCCTGTCCAGCCACGGACCGCAGCGGCCCTGCCGGTGCGCTAGTCAGTCGCAGGCAGCGGCAGTACCGTCACCGAGCCCGACATGCCGACCCCTCCGGGCCCGCCGTGGACCGCACAGTGGTAATGGTAGACGCCCGGCATCATGAACCTGAAGCTGAGGAACTTGGGATAGCCGGTCGGCGCCCCCGAGGTGGCTGGCAAGTTGCCGTCGTCCGGCACGATATTGTGGCCGGCGCTGCCGACCGGCCAGAGCCAGTTGACCGTGTCGCCCACGAAGACGGTGATGCTCGCTGGCTGGAACCGATTGCCGCCGTCGCTCAGCACGTGGACGGTGTGGGGAGCGTCGGGGTCGGGCGTACCGATGGCCGTG
>JBOHSC010000339.1:0-2069 GCA_050733115.1 Gemmatimonadales bacterium | reverse complement strand
CACGTGCCCGATCGTCCCGACGTTCACGTGCGGCTTGGTCCGCTCGAATTTGGCCTTGGCCATGTGTCCCGTATCCCGGTGTCCGGTTGAGTGCCTTGGTTTCGCCGATAGGACGAAAGGACGAGAGGGCGAGAAGGCGATTGCTGTTTCCTATCGCCCGTTCGTCCTATCGCCCTCTCGTCATTTCTGCGCTTTCGAAATGATCTGTTCCGCGATGTTCTTCGGCACTTCCTCATAATGATCGAACTGCATCGTGTACACCGCCCGCCCCTGCGTCATGCTACGGAGCTGCGTGCTGTACCCGAACATCTCGCCCAGCGGCACGTCGGCCGCGACCACCTGCGCGTCGCCGCGCTGGGTCATGCCGCCGATCTTCCCGCGCCGGCTCGAGAGGTCGCCGATCACATCGCCCAGGAAGTCGGAGGGGGTCACCACCTCGACCTCCATGACCGGCTCGAGCACGACGGCGCCCGCCTTCCGCGCCGCGTCCTTGATGGCCATCGAGCCGGCGATCTTGAACGCCATCTCCGAGCTGTCCACGTCGTGGTAGCTGCCGAAGGTGAGCGTGGCCTTCACGTCCACCATCGGGTAGCCGGCCAGGATCCCGTTCTCCAGCGCCTCGCGAATGCCGGCCTCGACCGGCTTGATGAACTCGCGCGGGATCACGCCGCCGACGATCTTGTCCTCGAAGATGAAGCCCGCGCCCGGCTCGGCCGGCTCGACGTCGATGACGACGTGGCCGTACTGACCCTTGCCGCCGCTCTGGCGGATGAACTTGCCCTCGACGTCCTTCACCTTCCGCCGGATGGTCTCGCGGTAGGCCACCTGCGGCTTGCCGACGTTGGCCTCGACCTTGAACTCCCGCTTCATGCGGTCGACCAGGATCTCGAGGTGCAGCTCGCCCATGCCGGCGATGATGGTCTGGCCGGTCTCCGCGTCGGAGCGCACCCGGAACGTCGGGTCCTCCTCCTGGAGCTTCTGCAGGGCGATGGCGAGCTTGTCCTGGTCGGCCTTGGTCTTGGGCTCGATGGCGACGTCGATCACCGGGTTGGGGAACTTCATGGCCTCGAGGATGATCGGCTTGTCCTCGTCGGCCAGCGTGTCCCCGGTGCGGGTGTCCTTGAGGCCGATGGCCGCGCCGATGTCGCCCGCGAGCACCTCCTCGATCTCGTCCCGCTTGTTGGCGTGCATCTGCAGCAGGCGGCCCACCCGCTCCCGCTTGTCCTTGGTGCTGTTGTACACATAACTGCCGCTCTTGAGCGAGCCCGAGTAGACCCGGAAAAAGGTCAGCCGGCCGACATACGGGTCGGTGGCGATCTTGAAGGCGAGCGCGCTGAACGGCTCGCTGTCCGAGGCACAGCGCTCGACGTGGGTGTCGTCGTGCAGCGGCAGGTGGCCCTTGATCGGCGGAATGTCCATCGGGCTGGGCAGGTAGTCGATGACCGCGTCGAGCAGGGCCTGCACGCCCTTGTTCTTGAACGAGGCCCCGCACAGCACCGGCACGATGGCGCCGGAAGTCGTGGCCTTCCGAATGGCGCGCTGGATCTCCTCGTACGAGAGCTCCGCGCCGCCCAGGTACTTCTCGAGCAGCTGCTCGTCGTGCTCCACCGCCGCCTCGATGACCTCGTGGCGGGCCGCTTCGACCCGCTCCCGGTACGCCTCCGGCACCGGCATCTCGGTGAAGGTCTTGCCCAGGGTCTCATCGTCGAAGATGTACTCGACCCGCCGGAGCACGTCGATGTGCCCGGTGAACAGCTCGCCCGAGCCCACCGGGAGCTGGATCGGGTAGGCCTTCTTCGTCAGCCGATCCCGGATCATGAAGAGGCAGCGATCGAAGTCCGCACCGACCCGGTCCATCTTGTTGGCGAAGATGATCCGCGGCACGCCGTAACGGTCCGCCTGCCGCCAGACGGTCTCGGTCTGCGGCTCGACACCGGCGACGGAATCGAGCAGCGTGACGGCGCCGTCGAGCACCCGGAGCGAGCGCTCCACTTCGACGGTGAAGTCCACGTGGCCCGGCGTATCGATGATGTTGATGCGGTACTGGATACCGTTCCGCAGCCAGAAGC
>JBOHSC010000338.1:0-3446 GCA_050733115.1 Gemmatimonadales bacterium | reverse complement strand
TCGACGTAGCCTGGCACATCCGTGGCCGGCACGCCGCGCTCCAGTTGGAGCAAGGCCTCGGCGATCTGCTTTGCGGCCGGCGCGAGCGGGGTCGGCCCCGAGAGATGCGGCGTAACGGTGACTTTGGGATGCGACCAAAATGGATGGGCGGCCGGCAGCGGCTCTTCACGAAACACATCGAGCGTCGCGATGGCTAGTTGCCCGCTGTCGAGTGCCGCGAGCAGGTCCTTGTCGACGATCGTCTGGCCACGGCCCACGTTGATCAGGTGGGCGCCCCGCGGTAGCCGCGCGAGTGCGTGCGCGTCGAGCAGGTTCTCCGTTTCCTTCGTCAGCGGCAACGAATTGACCAGGATCTGCACTTCCCCGAGAAAGGCGTCGAGCTGAGCCCGGGCCGCAAAGGTGCGGACGGCGGGAATGGTGTGCGGCGTCCGCGCCCACCCAATGACGGGATAGTCGAATAGCGCGGCCGCCTGCGCGATCTTCCCACCGATGGCGCCGAGTCCCATCACGCCCACCATAGGCGCGCTACCCCGCGGACGGTCCGCGTTCCAATCTTTGAGTGGCGACGGTCCGCCGAAGCGCTCTAGCCCCCGCGTGAGGCGCGCCAGGGCGAAGCAGACGTACTCGGCGATCTTGGGCGCCATCCCCGCATCGATGACCCGGATGATCGGGATGGTGGGCGGCACAACGCCGCCCGCGAGGAGCGCGTCGACTCCGGCGCCCAGATTAATTACGGCGCGCAGGCCAGGCTCGCTCTCGAAAAGGGCGCGGGGCGGCAGCCAGACGACCGCGTATTTCGCAGCGAGAGGCTGATTCTCCCAAAGCAACACCGTCGCGTCGAGGTGTGCGTCTGCAAACGCCCGCGTCAGCGCCTCACGCCAGGATTCAAGGGTCATGCTGCCGGTGTAGAGCGCGACGTTCATGGCGCGGAGGAGCATACGGACCCGTGCCGCCCGACGCAACGGCGCTCCCAGCCCTACTGGCGGGCCTTTCCTCGACTATGGATCACTTCTCGGTGCGGTTGCGGCGAATCCACCATAGAGCGAACTGCCGGGTGACGTAGAGCAACGCGATGCACGCGGCGATGCCGAGCGGGACAAACCACCAACCGAGCATCTCGCGGGTTCCCGGCGGCCCGGGCCCGTCCACCATGAGTCGCGGCAGCGAGGCCCTACCAGGCTGGTGCCAGAGGCCGACGTCTCGTGGCGAAAGAAGCTTTTCGATGGCCGCGCCGCCCAGGACGATGGCCCACGCGTAGCCGAACGCCGCGAGCGCAAGCGCGACCCAGCCCGCGACGCTCCGCCGTCTCAAGAGTAGGAGGCTGTGCAGGATCACGATCGGCGAGCGGCTGCACTCGGCCCGAGCGGTCACCTGCTCGGTGCGGTACTGGCGCGCGAGTTCCAGAGGATCGCCGAGTGAGCGCAGGGCCCCCTCGATGCCACCCTCCTGTCCCGATCGCTCGGCGATGTGGCTGCGCAGCTCGAGCACGATGTCGTCGATTTCGGGCCCGGGCATTCCTCGCAAGAATGCCCGAACACGTTCGAGGTAGCGGTCGACGGCGGGATCGGTCGCGTGGCGGTGCATGATCTAGCGTGCCTCCTTGAGAATCGGCGAGAGCATGTCGCCCACGCTTGCGGCGAACCGAGTCCACAGGCGCGCCATCTGCGACGCACGGCGCCGTCCGGTGGGAGTCAGCCGGTAGTACTTCCGCGGGTGTCCGCCATCGGTTTCCACCCACTCCGACTCGAGCAGGCCATCGGCCTTGAGCCGGGCCAGGAGCGGGTAGACCGTGCCTTCGGATACCACCAGCTCGGACTCGCGCTCGAGGCGGCGGAGAATCTCCAGCCCGTATTGTTTGCCCGCCCAAAGGCTCCCGAGGATCGCCAACTCCAAGCATCCCTTCCGGAGCTGGGTCTCCCACTTCTCCGTCGGGTCGGGCTCAGGGGCCGGAACCTTCTTATTTCTTGCCATGCCATTTACTATGTATTACGATGTATCGGACGTCAAGGGAAATTTGGTTCGGTGCGGTGAGAAGTCAAAGGAAGGAATGGATCATGTCACTGAAGAAGGTTTCGCTTGTTGCGACCTCCATCCTGACGGTCGCCGTGCTCAGCTTGTTCTTCCGCCGCGCCCTATTCGCGCACGGGGTGATCCCCATCACGCTTCAAGTCGTCGCCGGGCTTCTCATGCTTTGGGCGCGCCTCACATTCGGCGTGCGGAGCTTCCACGCGGGAGCGAATCCGACCGACGGTGGATTGGTGATGACGGGCCCTTACCGGCTCGTCCGTCACCCCATCTACACCGCCCTGCTTCTCTTCATGTGGGCCGGCATTGCCTCACACGGAGCCACCCTCAGCGTGCTCACTGCGATCGTGGCAACCGCGGCCATCGCCGTGCGGATCGGCGCCGAAGAGCAGCTCGTCGTCGAGGCCTACCCCGAGTACGCCGAGTACGTGCACCGCACCAAGCGGATCATTCCGTTTGTACTGTGATCTGAGATAGACTCGTGGTGCACATTCTCCCCGCGTTGCGAGGACCAAAATGGCCGTAACCCTCTATCATCGGAACGACCGCTGCCGGCGCGGATGCCACCTGGTGGCAATGATCCTGGCGGTCGCTTCGATCGCGACGCTCGCTCCATCCGCGCGCGCTGGCTGGGTCACTCTGCCCAACGCGCCTATCGCGCCGGCGGGTTACGGGCGCCACGACGACATGTTTTTCGTGAGCGCCGACAGCGGCTGGATCGTGAACGGTGCCGGCGAGATTCATCGCACCACCGACGGCGGCCAGAGCTGGACCCTCCAGACCACCGTCTCGAACTACCTCCGCAGCGTCGGCTTTGCCACGCCGTTGAAAGGCTGGGCGGGCGCCCTCTTCGGCACTCCCCTGCTCTACGCCACCGTCGATGCGGGGCTCCACTGGACACCGGTCACCAACATTCCTGACCCGCAGCCCACGGGGATCTGCGGCCTGTCCGTCGTCAACGCGTCCGTCGTGTACGGGGTCGGACGTTACGATGGTCCGCCCGCCACCCTCATCAAGACGACGGATGGCGGCGCCACGTGGACCTCCCGCGACATGGCGCCGTACGCCACCGCCCTGATCGACGTCCACTTTTTTGACGCGAACAACGGGCTCGCGGTGGGCGGCACCGGCCCCTTTAGTCTCCGCCACGCCGTCATCCTTTCTACGAGCGACGGTGGTGCGACGTGGCAGACTCGCTACAGTTCAAATCGCCCCGGCGCCGAGTGGTGCTGGAAGATATCGTTTCCCAACCGGTTCACGGGCTTCGTGACGATCGAGCGCGAGGACCACATGGCTCCCAGCTACATCCTGTTCACCACGGACGGCGGGGTGACCTGGGGCGAGATCCCGTTCGTTTCCGGTTACGACATACAAGGGATCGGCTTCGTGTCTGGGCTCACGGGCTGGGTTGGGGGCTGGTC
>JBOHSC010000337.1:0-8375 GCA_050733115.1 Gemmatimonadales bacterium | reverse complement strand
CAGGTGGCCATGCTGGCCGGTGGCGGCATCCCCGTCGTGAAGGAGTACCGCTTCGTCAATATCGGCACCGCCTACAACTACCCGATGGGCGATATGGCGCGGGTGAACGTCACCGTCGGACCGCTTTCTCATGGGAGTGGACCTGCGGAAGGACGTCGCGAGGATCGAGGCGGCCTACAACGATTCGGCGGGCGTCACCGCCGAGTTCAATCGCAACATGCTGC
The DNA here is from genome assembly GCA_050733115.1 of Gemmatimonadales bacterium. Classification (GTDB taxonomy): domain Bacteria; phylum Gemmatimonadota; class Gemmatimonadetes; order Gemmatimonadales; family GWC2-71-9; genus CAVVWJ01. Next base: position 8,151 of record JBOHSC010000337.1, on the reverse strand, counting down.
GAGTGCTCAACCATGAGCTCGGCGCCGACTTCGACCCGCTCTTCTTCCAGCACTGGGCCTTCTACGAGGGAGTGGCCCACCGGATCGAGATGCACCTCGTCTCCATGCGTGATCAGAGGGTGACGATACCGGGGATCGGCGATATTCACTTTGCGAAGGACGAGTCGATCCGGACCGAGATCAGCACCAAGTACGATCGGCGGAGCGTCGCCGAGCTCTTCGATGCGGCGGGGTTCCGCATCGAGGCGTGGCCGACCGATCCGCACACCCCGTTCGGACTGGTGGTGGGAGCCCCGGTATGACCGGGCTGACCCGCGCGTCGCTCCGGGCCAACCTGGCGGAGCAGGCGTTCGCCCCACCGATCGGCGCCTTGCTCTCGCCCCGGCGAGTCGGCGCGGAAACCGAGTTGATCCCGGTCGAGACCGCTACCGGCCGGCGATGTCCGATCTCAGGCGAGTCGGCAGTCTCGACCCTCCCCTTTCTCCGCCGCTACGGCGGGCGACTGGCATGGCTGGAGACCACCACCCCCAAAGGCACTCCCTGTTTTCACCTTCCATCGGGCGGCACGTTCACCTTCGAGCCCGGCGGTCAGCTCGAATACAGCTCACCGCCGTGCTCGACGCCGAGCGTGCTGCTGGCCCTGCTCGAGTCGGTGGTGCCTCCACTGAAGGCCGCGGCGGACAACGAGGGGATCACGCTGCTGGCCGCCGGCATCGACCCGGGGAACCCGGTCGAGGGCGCGCCACTCCTGTTGCAGGGCAAGCGATACGGACGGATGGCCGAGTACCTGGCACGGAAAGGCCCGGCCGGCGCGCGCATGATGCGGCAAACGGCGTCGTTCCAGATGAATCTCGATTTCGATGATGAACCGTGGCTGCGGTGGCGGGTCCTGAATGCTGCGGCGCCCTATGTCGTGGCCATCTTCGCGAACTCACCGGTTTACGATGGGAAGCCGACCGGCCATCGAAGCATGCGCGCCCAGGTATGGAGAGCTCTCGATCCGGCGCGCACCGGGTTGCCATACGATGCCCGGAGGCCGCTCGATGCCTATCTCGAGTTCGCGCTCGATGCTCCGGCGATGCTGATGCCAGCGATCGACGGCGAGTACCTTCCGTTCCGGCAATGGCTGTCTCGGGCGGAGCCGCTGGCGGAGGAGTGGCACGAGCACCTGACCACGCTCTTCCCCGAGGTGCGCCCGCGCGGGCACATGGAGCTGCGCTCGGCTGACGCGATTTCGCCGCAGTGGTACCCGGCTCCGCTCGCCCTCGCGGTGGGGATCACGTACGAGCCGGCTGCGCTGCTGGCCGCGGTGGACCTGCTGGGACTGCCCGATCTGGGATTGCTGCAGCGGGCGGGCCGGCTGGGCCTGCGTGATCCCTCGCTCGCCCGCACCGCGGCTGATCTGACCGACATCGCGATCCGCGGCTGCGAGCGGCTGGGGCCGGAGTACTTCAAGCCCGCCGACCTCGAGCGGGCGCAGGCATATTTCGATCAGTACACGCGCCGGGGCCGGTCGCCGGCGGACGACGCTTCCCGGCTCTCAGCCCCCACTGCCCCTCAGCTCGCCGGAACGAACGTCCTGACCGGATCGACCCCGCAGCCGCTCCACACCATCTTGATGTAGCCGCCGCTGCCGAGCGTCGCGTGAATCTCACCCGACGTGATCTTCCGGTCGGTGGTGCACGACGCATCCCACACCAGCGGCACCACCGTGGTGACCGCGAACGTCCTCGTCACGCTCCCCCTCGTCCACGTGAACGTCCCGCTCTTCGTGAACGTCCCGTTCGGCAGAGGCTGTCCGAGAGCCAGGCTCTGGCCCTCGTCCGGGGTGAACGTCAACAGCAGATTGTGGGACACCGAGGCCGGCTGCCGGACCGGGAAGGTGCGTTCGACGGTGATGTTGTTGCTGAGCGAGGCCCCGGCCGCATTGCCGGTGAGCACGCGCGTGCCGTTCCTGGTGGCGGTGAAGCTGAGGTTGCCCATCGGGCCGGTGAAGTTGAACTCCAGATCGTGCAGCGTCGCCTGGTAGGCGAAGTCGGCGTTGGCGGGCGTCGGATCGCTCAGCTCCACGGTGCCCGTGATCTCCAGCGAGCCGCCGCGAAAGCCGGTGAAGCTGCAGGCCGGCAGGGCGAAGGTGTAGGTCGCGTCGTCCGGGGCGCCGTCCCCATCGGTGTCGGTGGTGTTTGAGACGGTGGCACAGCTCGATCCCAGCGGAGCGACGCCGGCAACCGAGAAGGATGCCGCGGAATGCATTGAAGCCTTGCCCGCGGCGGCACCTTCGATCGACAGGCTGGCGACCGACTGGTCAACCTCGTCGGCCAATCCTTCGCCGATGTCGCTGGTCTCGCTGGCGGAGATGGTGCTGCCACCCGACGGATTTGTCGAATCGCTGCAGGCGCTGAGCCCGATGACAAGGCTTGCAGCAAGGGCGGAGGCCGTTGTGGCCCACAGGGTTCGGCTCATCGGTCGAAGCTCCTTCCAGGGACGGGTATCATTGTCGTCAGGGAATCCGGGCAGGTGGACGGCGCCGGAACTCGGGTGTTAACCGCCCGGCCGGGGATGCCAGTGTCGTGCCCTCAGCCCCAGATTTCCCGTTGCAACCGGAGGGAGTCTCTGTGAAGGCCATTCGTATTCATTCTACCGGCGGACCCGACGTTCTCCGCTACGAGGACGTCCCGACGCCGAGCCCGGGCCCCGGGCAGGTGCTGATCCGCGTCGAGGCGATCGGCGTCAACTTCATCGAGATCTACCAGCGCACCGGCCTCTACAAGGTGGCGCCTCCGTTCGTACCCGGGAGCGAGGCGGCCGGCACCGTCGAGTCGCTCGGGCCTGGAGTCACCGGATTGAAGGTGGGAGACCACATCGCCACGGTGAACGCCAGCGGCGCCTATGCGGAGTATGCCCTCGTCTCCGCCGAGCGCGCCGTCATGCTCCCGGCGGGCGTCGCCAGCGATACCGGCGCCGCGGTGATGCTCCAGGGGATCACCGCACATTACCTCACGCATAGCACCTTCCCGCTCGCGCCGGGTCACACCTGCCTCGTGCACGCGGCGGCCGGAGGGACCGGTCTCCTGATGTGCCAGATTGCCAAGCGGCTCGGCGCCTGCGTCATCGGCACCACCTCCTCCGAAGACAAGGCCGCGCTCGCCCGCGAGGCCGGTGCCTCCGAGGTGATCCTCTATACCAAGACCGACTTCGCGGCGGAGACCATGCGTCTCACCAACGGCGCGGGTGTACAGGTGGTCTACGACTCGGTCGGGCGCACCACTTTTCTGGCCGGGTTGGGCGTCATCGCACGGAGGGGAATGATGGTGCTCTACGGACAGTCGAGCGGACCGGTCGATCCGGTCGACCCCCAGATTCTTAACCAGCGGGGCTCGCTCTACCTTACACGCCCAACGCTGGGGCACTACATCGCCACTCGCGAGGAGCTGGCGCAACGAGCGAACGACGTGCTGAGCTGGCTGTCCGACGGATCGCTGAAGGTCCGTATCGGCGCCGAGTTTCCGCTGGCGCGCGCCGCCGCCGCGCACAAGGCACTCGAAGGACGCGAGACCACCGGCAAAGTGCTTCTCACTCCGTGACTGAGCCGCTTCCCGCGCTCGTCTCCACCAGCTGGCTGGCGTCGCGACTCGGGCGCGCGGGCCTTTGCGTGCTCGACGCATCCTGGTATCTGCCGACGAGCGGCCGCGATCCCCGGGCCGAGTACGAGGCGGGGCACATTCCGGGAGCGCTCTTCTTCGATCTCGACGCGTCGAGCGACCGGTCTTCGCCTCTCCCCCACATGCTCCCTCCAGCCGCCGAATTCGCCGATCGGATGACGGCCCTCGGCCTGACGGACGCCGACGACATCGTGGTCTACGACGGCTCGGGGGTCAACATCAGCGCACCCCGCGCCTGGTGGATGTTCCGTGTCTTCGGGCATGAGCGTGTGGCGGTGCTCGACGGCGGGATAGGCAAGTGGCGGCAGGAAGGGCGTGGCGTGGAGACCGGCATGGTGCGTCTGCCCCGCGGGCGCTTCGGCGCCACACTCGAGCGTGAACAGGTGCGGAACCTCGACGCGGTCCGCGCCGCGCTTGAGGCGGGTTCGGAGCAGGTGGTGGATCTCCGTCCGGCGGGCCGATTCACCGGCGCCGAGCCGGAGCCGCGGGCAGGAGTGCGTGGGGGCCACATGCCCGGCAGCGTGAGCCTTCCATTTCAGGAGCTGGTGGCGCAGGACGGGACGATGCTCTCTCCCTCACTGCTTCGGGGCAGGATCGAGTCGGCTGGGATCGATCTCGCCCGTCCCGTGGTAGCCACTTGCGGGTCGGGTACCTCCGCGTGCGCGCTGATTCACGCGCTGCACCTCCTCGGCCACGACCAGGCGGCGCTCTACGACGGCGCGTGGACCGAGTGGGGCGGGAGGCAGGACACGCCGGTCGTCACCGGTCCCGCCTGATGGGCGGCTCCGGCTGCATGGTGCTTTTCATGCTGCCCTTCGCGGGTGTGGGCGTGTTCACGGCCGTGCTGTCGGTGCGCGCCGCTCTCGTGCCCGATTGGAAGCAGGCGATCCTCCTCGGGATCTTCGCCCTCACATTCGGCGGTGTGGGCTTCGGCGGGATCGCTGCGGCGTTCGCGGGAAAGCGGCGCCTCGCGGCATCACAGGCGCTCCAGGAAGCGCATGCCGGTGAGCCCTGGCTCTGGCGCCCCGATTGGGCCGCCGGTCGGGTGGAGGACGCCTCCCGAACGGCCGCGTCGTTTGCGTGGTTCTTCGCGATTTTCTGGAACCTGATCAGCCTACCCGCGGCCTTCTTCGGCGTGCGCGAAGCGGTGCAGAAGGAGAACCATGCGGCGCTTCTGGCGCTTCTCTTTCCCGCCGTCGGGCTCGGCCTCCTTGTCTGGGCCATCCGCTCCACGCTGCGCTATCGCCGGTACGGCGTCTCCCGATTCGAGCTCACCACGCTCCCCGGCGTCATCGGGCATTCTCTCGCGGGGACGGTCAGGCTCTCCGAAGCGTTGCGGCCGGAGGGTGGCTTCCAGGTGGCGCTCGTCTGTCTGCGGCGCCGTACGACGGGGTCGGGAAAGAGTCGCTCCACCTCCGAATCGATCCTCTGGCAGGACGACCGGCGCGTGGCGGCGACCGGTACGGTGATCCCGCTGGCATTTGCCATTCCCGCCGACGCACTTCCTTGCGACGACGGCAATCCGAACGACCGCCTCATCTGGCGCCTGCGGGTGGAAGCGAACGTTCCCGGTGTGGACTACAGCTCCATCTTCGAGGTCCCCGTCTTTCGCACGGCGGAAAGCGATCGCCCGCGTACCGCCGAGGAGGAGCAGGCCACGCGCGACCCCGCGGTTGCGGCGGCGTACCGCCAGCCACCCACCTCGCGTATCGAGGTCACCAGCAACCGTCGGGGTACGGAGATCTACTTCCCGGCCGCGCGAAATCCGGGGTTCGGCGCGGGGCTGACGGTCTTCTTTCTCATCTGGTGCTCCGCCATCTGGGCCTGCATCCACTTCAAAGCGCCGATCATCTTCCCGATCGTCTTCGGGCTGTTCGGCATCATCCTGCTCGTCGCCCTCCTCGACATCTGGCTCAAGGTCACGCGCGTGACCGTCGAGCCCGGCAAGGTGACCGTCGCGTCAGGGTACCTGAGCGCGGGGACCGGGAAGACGATCGACGCCGGCGAGATCGCCGACGTGACGGCGAAGATCACGATGCAGGGAGGGAGCACTCCGTACTACGACGTGACGATCGTGCGGAAGGACGGGAAGAAAGTGAGCGCCGGGAGCGCCGTGCGCGACAAGCACGAGGCCGATTGGCTGGCGTCAATGATCAGGGACGGAGTTTCCGGACCCCGCAGCTCCTGAGGATGCGCGTCGGGGCGGGGTGATTGGGAAACAGCTCCTGCGCAGCCTGGGCGTGGGGTCTGGCGCGATCGCACTTGCCCGCCCTGAGCCAGATTCCCCCGAGCAGCATGTGAATCCGGTAGCTGCCCGGATCGACCCGCGCCGCCAGCTCCATCGTCCGGAGCTTGCCGGTGTCGTAGAGGCTCATGGCCACCGTCTGCGCCGCGCCACGTCCCACGAAGAGCAGCCCCGCCACTGCCGCGACGGCGAGGGCCCACCTGCGCGAGGTCGAGGTGAGAGTGACCTCCCGGATCGGCCTGGCAGAAGCGGCCAGCGCCCCGACGATCACGGCCGCGAAAAAGGTCGGCACCGGCAGCAGCAGCACCGCGTCGAACGAGCCCACCACGGCCAGCGCGATCATCGTGGCCACGATGGTCAGGTCGGTGAGTGCGGGCTGACTGGCGCTGCCGTGCCGGAGACGGGTCCATGCGCCCAGCGCCGTCGAGACGCCGACGAGTGCGAGCAGGATCAGCGCGAGGAAGCCACGCTCCGACGCCACGGCCATCCAGTCGCCGCTCGGCCACGGGTTGGTGGGGATGATGTCGTCGGCGTCATACGAGGGGTCGCCGGCCGACATGAAGCGCGGATAGAACACCGGCCAGTTGCCGGGACCGACGCCGAGCACAGGGTGATGCACCGCCATGTCGATGGTGTTGCCGTACTGGATCAGTCGTCCGCGCCCGCTTCCTTCCTTATAGTTGGTGACGCCGGTGAGCGAATCGAGGTAGGGTGACTCGGAGCGCCAGTTCAGCCGGTTGGGGAGGATGAGCGCCAGCACGAGCCCCGCCACCGCCACGCCCGTGAGCTGCAACACCCGCCGCCTGAGACGCGTGTCGGCCCAGAGCCCGCCGATCCAGAGTCCTTCGACCACGAGAAACACTCCGCCGATCGCCGCGGCGAGCCATGCGGCGCGCGAACGGGAGAGCACCAGCGCCGCCGCCGAGAGCGCCACACCCGCCGCCCCGAGCGAGAAGCGGACCCGGTCGCGGGCCTCGAGTGCGAGGAAGAGAAGAAGAGGAAGCCCCAGGGCCACGAGGTGCGCCATGAAGTTCCTGTTGCCGAAGGTGCCCCCGGGGGCACGGCTCAGGCTGGCGAGGCTGGAATCGATCAATCCATACGCCTGGGCCAGCGCCGTCACGGCGCCGAGCACGATCGCGAAGGCGAGCGCCGCGAGCAGCGGGCGACGGAGTCCCGCGCGGGTGAGTGTGCGCCCACACCAGAACAGTGTCGCACCGGCGAGGCTCACGCCGAGTGCGCGGAAGGCCAGCCATCCGTTGGCCGCGAGAATGGTCGAGAGCGTGGAGAGGACCAGGTAGCCGGCGATCGGTGCGTCCACCACCATGACGCTGAGCCGGCGCGCTGACGCGAGACAGAGCAGGCCCGCCATGAGTGCGGCCGTCTCGAGGATCAGCTCCTTGGGGATGGTGTAGCGGTCGAGCTCGAAGAGTGGATAGGGAAGTGCCGCGATGACTATCGCCGCCGCGGCGATCTGTATCACCGTCAGCGCGGCGCGCTGGGCGGAAGTTGGCCGCAGAGTTCCGATCATTGCGGCACAAAGTATAATCGCGAGCTACCACCCCTCCGACCCCGGCGCGCCCTTGAAGGGCCCGGTGAGCTCGGGCGTTACCCAACCGCCGTAGTAGAGTCCTTCACGAACCGTCTGCCATTCCCTCTGCGGGCTCCAGCTTTCGCAGACCCCGCGCCCTGCCCCCATGCTCCTCGAGGCCACATATTCTGCCATGCTTCGGCTGAGTACCTTCGGCGGACTCCTGCTTCAGCAGGACGGCCAACTGCACACCGGTCCTGCGTCGCAGCGCCGGCGGCTGGCGCTGCTCGCCGCGGTGGCCTCGTCGGGGCGTCGAGGCACGAGTCGCGAGAAGCTGTTGTCCCTCCTCTGGCCCGACAGCGAGCCCGAGGCCGGGCGCCACTCGCTGTACCAGGCGCTCCACGTCATCCGCCGCTCGCTCGGCGGCGATGACGTGCTGGTCGGCTCGTCCACGCTGCAGCTCAACCCCGAGCTCATCACCAGCGATGTCGGAGAGTTCGAGGAGTCGGTGGAGCAGGGCGCGCACGAACGGGCCGCGCGCCTGTACCGTGGGCTCTTTCTCGAGGGGTTCCGGCTCGAGGGCGCGCCGGAATTCGAGAAATGGCAGGACGGTGAGCGGGTCCGGCACGCGCATGAGTTTGCCGCTGCGCTCGAGGCGCTCGCCGCCGCTGCCGCGGCGCGCCAGGACCATGCGGCGGCGGCGCGCTGGTGGCGAC
>JBOHSC010000336.1:0-1781 GCA_050733115.1 Gemmatimonadales bacterium | reverse complement strand
GGCCCCGGATCACTCCGGGTGTGCTCTTATCGGGCGTATGGACGCCTTCCACAGGCGCTACGCAGCCTCGCCCACCGGAAAGGCGAGAGTGATGCCAGCCTTTCCAGATTGATGTAATAGAATGAGTTAGGGGTGCCGTATCGCGGCCTGGTGCAACGCTTTGCCGGGGCACTCCGCGGCATTCTACTGCAAATCAGGCGGAGGGGTAAGAGTGGCGAGGTCGCGACAATTCCCAGCGGGGTTGCGACAGCTACAGTTGGATTTGCGCCCCCAGCTCCAGCACCCGGTTGGGGGGGAGGTTGAAGAAGGCGGTGGCCGACTGGGCATTCCGGGCCATCACGATGAAAAGCGATTTCCGCCAGCGGGACATCGGGGCGGTGCCGTTCGGGATGAGCGTCTCCCGTCCCAGATAGAAACTGGTCTCCCTGGGCCGGGCCCGTAGCCCCTTGGCCTCCAACGCCTTGAGTAGCGCAGGCACATTGGGCGACTCGGTGAAGCCGTAGTGCCCCACGGCCTGATAGAAACCCTCACCCAGCTCCCGGAGCTCCACCCGGTCCTCCGGCTGGACTTTCGGTATTTCCTCCCCCTCGATCGACATCAGGATGACCGTCTCGTGGAGCACCTTGTTGTGCTTCAGATGGTGGAGCAGCACCACCGGCGCGCCCGATGGATCAGATGTCATGAACACCGCGCTCCCCGGCACCCGGACCGGCTTCCGCCGCGCGATGTCCTCGAGAAAGAGGTCCATCGGGAGTGAGTTGTCGTGAAGAATCTGGGCCAGCGCCACCCGTCCCCGCTTCCAGGTGGTCATCAGCACATACACAACGATCGCAACCAGCAGCGGGAACCACCCTCCGCTCTCGATCTTCACCAGGTTGGCGCCGAGGAAGGCCAGGTCGACGGTCAGGAACAGCCCACCGACCAGGGCCACCCGCCATTTCGGCCACTCCCAGAGATCCCGCGCCACACGGCAGAAGAGAATCGTGGTGATCGTCATCGTCCCGGTGACCGCGATGCCGTACGCCGAGGCGAGGTTGCTCGCCGACTGGAACGTCAGCACGAGGAGCACGCACGCGGTCCCGAGAATCCTGTTGACTTGCGGCAGATAGATTTGGCCGATCTCGGTGCTGGAAGTGTGCTGAATCGTCATGCGAGGGCTGTAGCCGAGTTGCATGGCCTGGCGCGTGAGCGAGAACGCGCCCGAGATGAGCGCCTGCGACGCGACGATCGCCGCTGCCGTGGCGACTGCCACCATCGGGTAGAGCGCCCACCCCGGCACCAGCGCGAAGAAGGGATTGGTGGCCGCCGAGGGATTCGAGAGCAGCAGCGCGCCCTGCCCGAAGTAGTTGAGCGTGAGCGCCGGGAGCACCACCGCGAACCAGGTGAGCCGGATGGGGCGTGCGCCGAAGTGTCCCATGTCGGCATACAGCGCCTCGCCGCCGGTAACGACCAGTACCACCGCGCCGAGAACCAGGAAGCCGCGCACGCCGTCGTGGAGAAAGAACTCCACCGCCCACCAGGGGTTCATCGCCCGAAGCACGCCCGGGTGATGCATGATGCCGCCGATGCCGAGCAGCGCGATCGAGACGAACCATACGATCATCACCCGGCCGAACACCGCCCCCACCCGCGCCGTTCCACTCCGCTGGAACACGAACAGGGCTATCAGGATGATCGCCGAGATCGCCGGCACTCCCCAGTCCGGCAGACGTGGCGTGGCCACTCGGAGTCCTTCGACTGCGCCCAGCACCGAGATCGCCGGCGTGATGACGCCGTCGCCG
>JBOHSC010000335.1:0-1598 GCA_050733115.1 Gemmatimonadales bacterium | reverse complement strand
CCGCCGGAGTGCGAGACGAGGCCGAACTTCGTCGCCAGCACGACCTGGTCGCGGCGGTCCTTGATGGCCCGGCCGACCAGTTCCTCATTGCGGTAGGGACCGCAGATCTCGGCAGTGTCAATGTGGGTGACGCCCAGCTCCAGCGCACGGTGGATGGTGCGGATGGATTCGGCGTCGCTGCCCGCACCGATGTTGTAGTAGCCGGCCATCGACATGGCGCCGAGTCCTATGCGCGAGACGTCGAGTCCGCCGATCGAGATGTGTTTCATGACGATGTGCTCCGTCTCTTCCAATGATTTCGGTCGCGCCTTGACCTTGTTCATTCCTGCTCCCCTTCTTCATCTGCTTGGAAAAGCAAGCTAAGCCTCTCCGTCTCCCTGGGCTCAGCCCAATCGTGGCCGAAGCTTGCCTATTCCTCCAGGCCTCTGGAGCATGGCCCCGAGAGGGGATGTCGTCCCAGTGTATCGAGCAGATCGTCTTAACCAGCGGGAAGTGCAGCGATGGCGTTCAACTATCGGGGATCCGACTCGTCGGGACTACGCGATCCAAAGGCCATCCGCGTGGAAGCGCTACGGGCTGAGCTCGTGGGGCTTCTCGAGCGCCGGACGGGCTCGGACGGGCGACATGAAACGGCGATTCCGGAGTTGAAGCTCTATCGGTATTCCCACCCGACCGAGCCGACGTACGTTCTCCAGGAGCCAGCGGTGTACGTGGTGATCCAAGGCCGAAAGCAGGTGATGCTTTACGGAGGAGCCCCGCATAGCGGGCGACGGTCACCATCCTCTCGGCCAACTTGTGCAGCAGTATCACGGCGTCGGGGGCTCCGTCCTACTCGGTGTTCTTCGCGATCTTGGCCCGAAGCTCGTTCACCCCCGCCGCGATCTCGGGGCCGAAGTCCGCCGACTCCCAGATCGGGCGGATCTCGAGGTCGCTCGGACCGGGCATCGGGTTGGGGCACCGCTTGGCCCACTCGATCGCCTCTTCCATCGACCGGACCTGCCAGATCCAGTACCCCGCCACCAGCTCCTTCGTCTCGGCGAAGGGGCCGTCGGTCACCGACCGCTTGGTCCCATTGAAGTGGATCCGCTTCCCGAACTTGCTGGGCTTGAGCCCGTCACCGACGAGCATGATCCCCGCCTTGATCAGCTCCTCATTGAACCTCCCCATCTGCTCGAACATCTCCTCGGCCCCTTGCATCTCGAGGGGATGCGACTCCGCTTCCGACTCCTTGGTCGCCTTCACGATCACCATGACCCGCATAGGTCCTCCTCTATGGTTGGGAGCGGACCTGGTGGCCTGCTCTACCCATACGTCGTTCGGGGGTACCGGAAATCGACATCACCGGCCCAGGAAGAACTCTTTGGCCATCGCCGCGGCCGGCTCGGCCGCCAGGTTGTGGGTCTGCCCTCATGCTTCGTGAGGTCGTACTGTAGCCACCGTCGTTGTCGGCCCCGCCTGCTGCGACTCCGCCGGCATTCGCCGTTGCAAATGGGCGGCTCGACGAGACGAAGGGGACTTGATGGATCCGGCAAACTCCGACATCTGAGTGAGTAAAGCACGGCAAAGTCCGGCATGGAAGCCGGCAAACTCCGGCATCG
>JBOHSC010000334.1:0-2874 GCA_050733115.1 Gemmatimonadales bacterium | reverse complement strand
ACCTTGTGGCGGGACGCTTCGTGAATCAGCGGGCCCACTTCGGTCTGCGCATCGAGGCCCGGGCCCAGGCGCAGCTTCTGCGCGCGGTCCGCGACCAGCTTCACGAAACGGTCGTGGATGCCCGACTGGAGGATGAGCCGGCTGGTGGCGGTGCACCGCTGCCCCGTGGTGCCGAACGCGCCCCAGAGGACGCCATCCAGAGCCAGGTCCAGGTCGGCGTCGTCCATCACGATCATGGCGTTCTTGCCGCCCATTTCGAGCGACAGGCGCTTGTGCATGCGGCCACAGGTCTCGCCGATGCGGGAGCCGGTTTCCGTGGAGCCGGTGAAGGAGATCACCGGAACCCCGGGGTGCTCCACCAGCGCCTTTCCCGCCGTCTCCCCGCGCCCGTGCACGAGCTGGATCACGTCGGGCGGCAGGCCGGCCTCGAGCAGGATCTCGACCAGCAGGTGCACGGTATGGGGGACGTCTTCGGAGGGCTTGATCACCACCGCGTTTCCACACAGCAACGCGGGGAACATCTTCCAGGTGGGAATGGCGAGCGGGAAGTTGAACGGGGTGATGAGTCCCACCACGCCGATCGGGCGGCGATAGCTCATCGCCCATTTCGACCGCAGCTCCGACGGGACGGTGTGGCCGAAGAGTCGCCGGCCCTCGGTGGCGGCATAGTAGGCGGTGTCGATCCCCTCCTGGACGTCGCCCCGCGTTTCAGCTAGCACCTTTCCCATCTCACGGGTCATCGCGTCGGCAAGCGCTGCCTTCCGCTCCACCATGAGATCGCCCACCCGGCGGAGGACGTCGCCTCGCTCGGGCGCGGGCGTCTTCGACCAGCGGGCGAAGCCCCGCCTGGCCGAGCGCACTGCCGCATCGATGTCGCGGCGATCGGAATCGGGGAAACGCCCGATGAGGTCGCCCGTGTCGGCGGGGTTCCTGTTCTCGAAGTAGGCGCCGGTCTGCGGCGCCACCCACTCGCCGCCGATGAAATTGCGAAAAGTCTTGGCCATGAGGTCCCGAAAAAAGAGTGTGAGCTAGTGTGCAGGAGCCGGCGCTGGAGTAGATACCGGCGCCTGGCTCTGCGGTGCCGGCGAGGCGGAAGGCGCTGGCGAGACGGTGGGCGCCGGTGAAGCGGTGGGCGCTGGTGAGACAGAGGGGGCCGCTGGCCCTGCCGGCTCCGCTGGACAGAGCCAGGTGAGGCTCTCCTTCGCGTATCCGGTGCGCGGGAGGACCTCGCGGGCGGCGGCGACCCCGGCCCAGATGAGCACGATCAGCGACAGGGCATGGGCCATCCCGCGATGGTGGGCCCACGCCGAGAACGCGCCGAGGAGCGCGAATATGGCGGTGGTCCCCACGGCACCGAAGAAGAAGGAGAGGTGGAGGCCGCACCCCTTGTCGTAGGGCCAGAGGAGGAGTGCCGCGGCGAGCGCCACGCTCAATACCACCCAGAACCAGGTGAGCAGAATGCCCCCGCGGCTCACCGAAGATCCGGACGGCACCGGTCTGGTGGGCGGCGACACCGGCACGCCGGTGGCGCCGGTCGGCGCCGGCGGCGGCGGCGCGCTTCCCGACCGCGCGATCGCCTTGTCGATATTCGCCAGCTCCTTGTCCCAGTCCCGAGGCCGCTCGCTCATGTCGACTCCCGCGTCAGTCCGTAGCGCTCGATCTTCTTGTACAGGTTGGAGCGCGGCATCTTGAGGGCCCGCGCGGTTTCCGAGACGTTCCAGTCGTGCTCGCGGAGCTGCTGCACGAGAAAGTTCTTCTCGGCTTCCTGCTTGAACGTTTCGAAGGTGTGGCCGCGCCCCGGTTCGGGTGGTCCGGCGCCCTGCCCTTCGGCGCCCGGCAGCAGCCGATCGATGTCCGACGCGGTGACCACCTTGCCCGAGGCGAGAATGAGCGCACGCTCGACCGCGTTGCGCAGCTCCCGTATGTTGCCGGGCCACGGGCGCGATTGCAGCCGCCGCACCGCCTCGTCGGCGAACTTCCTGCCCTGCACACCCGCCCCTGCCGCAAGCTGCTCCGCGAAATGGGTCACCAGCGCCGGGATGTCTTCCAGCCGTTCCCGCAACGCGGGCACCTCGATGGGCACGACGTTCAGCCGATAGAGCAGGTCCTCGCGGAAGTGCCCCTCGCCGATTTCGGATTCGAGGTCCTTGTTGGTGGCGGCGAGCACCCGTACGTCGACCTGAATCGATTTCGAGCCTCCGATCCGGGTCACCACCCCCTCCTGCAACACCCGGAGGAGCTTGGACTGTGCCGAAAGCGACATGTCGCCGACTTCGTCGAGAAAGAGGGTGCCGCCGTCGGCCTGCTCGAACTTCCCGGCGCGATCGGCAAAGGCGCCGGTGAACGACCCCTTCATGTGGCCGAAGAGCTCGCTCTCGATGAGCTCCGACGGAATCGCGGCGCAGTTCACCTCGACGAACGCCTTCCCGTGGCGCGGCGAGGCCTCGTGGAGGCCCCGCGCCACCAGCTCCTTGCCAGTCCCGTTCTCGCCAGTGATGAGCACCCGGGCGGCGGTGGGGCCCACCTTGGCGATGAGCTCACGGACCTGCTGGAGCGCCGGACTCGATCCGACCATCTGATACCGGCTCTCGGTGACCTCGCGGAGGCGCGCGTTCTCCCCCGCGAGCTGCACGTGAGCCAGCGCGTTTCGCACGGTGAGCAGGAGCCGGTCGGTGTCGAGCGGCTTCTCCAGAAAATCGAAGGCGCCGCGCTGGGTGGCCTCGACGGCGGTGGCGATCGTGCCGTGGCCGGAGATCATCACGATCTGCGCGGCGCCGTCGAGGTCGCGGAGCCGGGTGAGCGTCTCGAGGCCGTCGAGCCCAGCCATCTTCACGTCGAGGAATACCAGGTGAGGCCTGAACTCGGTGTAAACCG
>JBOHSC010000333.1:0-4793 GCA_050733115.1 Gemmatimonadales bacterium | reverse complement strand
AGATCTACGTCGCACTCAAGACGATGGACCTCGCCGGCGCCGACCCGGCCACTCGGTACTACGTCGAACGGACCCTTCTCGCCTTCAGGCTGACGGGAGTGGACAAGGACGAGGCAACCCGGCGGCGAATCGGCGCGCTGCGGGAGGAGTTGGTGCAGCTCGGCCAGACCTTCTCGCGGAACATCCGCGATGACGTCCGAGAGGTGACCGTGTCCTCGGCGGCCGACCTCGACGGCCTTCCCGCCGACTTCATCGCCGCGCATCCGCCCGGCCCCGACGGCCGGATCGCCATTACCACCGCCTACCCCGACGTGCTTCCGGTCCTCACCTACGCGAGGAATGCCGACCTGCGCCGGCGCCTTCGCATCGAATTCGACAACCGGGCCTACCCCGCGAACATGGCGGTGCTCGACACGATCATCGCCCGCCGGGACGAGCTGTCCCACCTCGCCGGCTACTCCTCGTGGGCCGACTTCATCACCGCCGACAAAATGGTTGGGTCCTCCGCCAACGCGTCGGCGTTCATCGATCGCATCGTCGCGGCGTCGGGGCAAGCCGCGCGCGCGGATTACGAGACGGTGCTCGCCCGGAAGCGCAAGGACGAGCCCGGCGCAACCTCGGTGATGCGCTGGGAGTCGGCGTACTATCGCGAGCTGGTGCGCCGGTCGGATTACGACTTCGACTCCCAGCAGGTGCGGCCCTATCTGCCGTACGATGAGGTGAAGCAGGGCGTGCTCGACGTCGCGAGCCGGCTGTTCGGCGTCACCTTCCGCCGGATGCCAGCCGCTCCGGTGTGGGATCCGTCGGTCGAGGGGTGGGAGATGCTGGACGGGGGGCGGCTGGCGGGCCGGTTCTATTTCGACATGCATCCCCGCCCCGGGAAGTACGAGCATGCCGCTCATTTCCCCATCCGGACGGGTACATCGAGGGGCGATCTCGCCGAATCGGTGCTCGTCTGCAATCTCCCCGGCGGCGTCGCGGGCGATCCCGGCCTCATGACCCACGACGACGTGGTGGTCCTCTTCCACGAGTTTGGCCACCTCATGCATGCGCTGCTGGCCGGCCGTCAGCGCTGGGTGGGAATCGGGGGCGTCCGCTCCGAGTCGGATTTCGTCGAGGCTCCGTCGCAGATGCTGGAGGAATGGACCTGGGACCCGGCGGTGCTCGCCACCTTCGCCAAGCACTACCAGACGGGGCAGCCCATTCCTGCCGGGCTGGTCCGACAGATGAAGGGGGCCGACGACTTCGGCCGGGCGCTCGACGTTCGGCAGCAGATGGTTTACGCGCGGGTCTCGCTCGCGCTCCACGACCGGCCGCCGGCACAGGTGAACAGCGACTCGATCGTCACCGCGGTGACGGCGGAGTACACGTTTTTCCCGCCGATGCCGGAGACCCATTTCCAGGCTTCGTTCGGCCATCTGGACGGGTACTCGGCCATCTACTACACCTACATGTGGTCGCAGGTCATCGCGAAGGATCTGTTCAGCGGATTCGACAGAGATGATCTGTTCGCCGCTGGGCCGGCGCGCCGCTACCGGGAGACGATCCTGGCGCCCGGAGGGTCGGCGCCCGCCGCCACGCTCGTCCAGAACTTCCTGGGCAGGCCGTTCAGCTTTGCGGCGTGGCAGCGATGGCTGGAAAAGAAGGATTAGGAGAACGGTCGCCGGGTGAGCGGTGACTTCGGCTTGCTGGTGGCGATCCAGGCGTCCAGCCCCCAGGTCCGGCCGGCACGACTGAAGAAGAATGCCACCATGAGCGAGAACAGCAGGATGTGAAACCCCTGCTGGCCGGGCGACATCCACTGCGTGGCCAGGCCGTAGTTGATCACCAGCACCAATCCCGCAATGGACGCCACGCCGGTGAGGAGTCCGAGTGTGAGCCCGACGCCGGTGACGACTTCGCCCCAGGCGGTGAGGTGGGCGAAGAGATCGCTGTGCGTCAGCACCGTTTCCTCGAGGAAGTGCTTATAGAAGAGGAGAGGGTTGCCCGCGGCCTGCTTGGCGACGATCGTCGGCATGACGCTCACCCACCGGTCCTGCACCGCCGGCACCGGCACGACGCCACCCACAAGCATGATCGTCATCTTGGTCGCCACCGCCTTGGCGAAGTACAGTCCCACGAAGATCCGGATCACCGCGAGCCACTCAGCGGGATGGGCCATGGCCACGGGAGGCCGGGCGCGATACGCCATCAGGTCATGCTCCTCGGTTCGATGTCTCCGCTAAACCTCGACGCCAACCTCGGAAAACACAAACGTCCACGTGTCGGTCAGCTCGTCGAGCACCTTCGACAGGGGCTTCCCCGCTCCGTGACCTGCGCGCGCCTCGAGCCGCAGGAGCACCGGCCGGCCGGACGCGGTGGACGCCTGGAGCCGCGCGGTCATCTTGCGGGCGTGCATCGGATCGACGCGCGTGTCGCTCTCCGCGGTCGCCAGCAGTACCGCGGGATATCGGGTGCCCTCGCGCACGTGATGGTAGGGCGAGTAGGCGCGCAGCCAGGCGAACTGATCCGGCTCGTCGGGTGAGCCGTACTCGGGAATCCAGAGCCGCGCGATCAGGAAGAGGTGATAGCGAAGCATGTCGAGCAGCGGCACCTGCACGACCATCGCGCCGAAGAGGTCGGGGCGCTGGGTCAGCACCGCACCCATGAGCAACCCCCCGTTCGATCCACCGGCCGCCGCCAGCCGGCCCGGGCGGGTATAGCCCTCGGCGATGAGCCACTCCGCCGCCGCGATGAAGTCGTCGAAGCTGTTCTGCTTCTTCGCCATCATCCCTTGCTGATGCCATGTCTCTCCATACTCCCCACCTCCGCGGACGTTGGGGATGGCCACCACCCCGCCCCGCTCCAGCCAGAGCAGCAGCGAGCGGGAGAACGCGGGAGTCATGCTGATGTTGAACCCGCCGTATCCCGTGAGATAGACGGGATTGTCGCCGCTCCGCACGAGGCCCTTCCGATTTACCAGAAACATTGACACCGGTGTGCCGTCCTTCGAGGTGACGGTGACCTGTCCCACCTCGAAGCGCTCGGGATCGACATCGGCCTCGACCCGGCGCCAGAGCGTCTGCTCCCCGCGCTCGAGGTCGATCCGGTACACGCTCGGCGGCACGGTGTACGACGAGAAGCCGTAGAAGATCTCCCGCCCATCCCATTCGGCGCCCACCCCGAAGAGGCTGCCGAGCGCCGGCAGCGGCACCTCACGCACGAAGCGGCCCTCGAGGTCGGCGAGATGAAGGCGGGACGAGGCGCCCTCCAGATAGCTCACGGCGAGACGATCTCCCGCAATGCGCACCCCTTCCAGCACCGCCTCCGGTCTCGGCGCGATCAGCTCGCGCCACGCATCGCGGCCAGGGCGCTCGGGGTCCACGGCGTACACCCTGTAGGTGGGCGCATCGAGATTGGTGCGCAGAAAAATCCGGCCGTGAGCCACCTCTCCTTCGAACGACGCGGCGAGGTTCTCCGCTACCGGCACCAGCCTTCCGCCGGCGAGCCGGTCGGCTACATAGAGATCGGTCTCGTCGAAGGTGCGCGAGACTCCGATGACGAGCCAGCGGCCGTCGGGCGAAAGACTCACCCCGGGCCAGTACTCCTTGCGAGCCGGCTTGAAGACGAGCGGATCGGCCGCAGGATCGGAACCGATGACGTGGAAGAAGACGGAGCGGTGGTAGTGCTCCTCTCCCACCGGAATCTCGCCCGCCGCCGGGTAGCGGGTGTAGTAGAAGCCGGTGCCGTCGGGGAGCCAGGCGAGATCGGCGGAGCGGGTGCCCGGGATGCGCTCGCCGAGAGGGTGGCCGGTGTCCACGTCGAGCAGATGCAGCACGCTCTGCTCGCTGCCGTTCTCGGAGAGCCCGTATGCGAGGAGGCGGCCGTCCTCGCTCGGGTAGTACCAGTCGAGGGCGACGGTGCCGGCGGAGTCGAGAGCGTTGGGATCGACCAGGACGCGATCGTCTCCGTGCACGCCCTCGCGCACGTACAGCACCGGCTGATTCTGGCGACCGTCACGTCGCTGGTAGAAGTATTGACCCCGCACGGGCACCGGCGCCTCCAGCACGCCGATCGCAAGCAGCTCGTCGAGACGGCTCCGGATCCCCGCACGCGCCGGGCGAGTGGCGAGATACGCCTCTGTCAGCGCGTTCTGGCGTTCGGTCCAACTCCGGGTCTCGGGAGACTCGCCGTTCTCGAGCCACCGGTATGGATCGGGGATCGTCTCACCGTGCAGGAGGTCGACGGTATCGCCGGCGGGCGTGGGGGGGTACTGCCGGTCAGTCACCCAGGCTGATTCCGAGTTCGCGCGCCGTCTGGATGATGTCGCTGTCGAGCGGAACGTTCTTCGACTTGCCGACCACGTTCTCGAGAGGCACGCGCGTGATGTCGGGGCCGTTGAGGCCCACCATGGTACCGAAGGCATGGTCGGCGATGGCGCGCACGGCGGCGGCGCCGAAGCGCAGTGCGAGCAGACGATCGTAGGTGGTCGGCGATCCGCCGCGCTGCAGGTGCCCGAGGACGAGGGTCCGCGTCTCCTTGCCGGTGAGGCGCTCGATGGTCTGCGCCACCTTGCTTCCGATGCCGCCGAGCCTGTCTACGGTTCCGACGCCGCGCCGCTCGACCAGCTCGATGGTCCCATCGCGGGGGCGTGCCCCCTCGGCGACGACCACGATGCTGAAATGCCGTCCCGCCGCCTCACGGCTCCGGATTTTTTCGCACACCTTATCCATGTCGAAGGCAATTTCCGGAATGAGGATGACGTCCGCACTACCGGAGAGGCCGCTGTAGAGCGCGATCCATCCGGCGTACCG
>JBOHSC010000332.1:0-1745 GCA_050733115.1 Gemmatimonadales bacterium | reverse complement strand
TCGCGGGCCATCGACATGAAGATCCTGGGCTGGCCGAGCTGGAAGACGAGCAGCACGCTGGTCATGGCGATCACGGCACCCAGCGATACGATTAGGCGCGAGAGCATGATGAGCCGCGGCGATCCGTCGGCCAGGGCCAGGGCGGTGATCATCGGCTCCGGCGTGCCCAGCTTTTGCCACGGCGCCATGCCGGTCATCACGAGCGACAGGACGATATAGAGCACCGTGCAGACGACCAGGCTCATGATGATGCCGAACGGCATGTCGCGCCCGGGGTCGTTCGCTTCCTCCGCCGCTGTGGACGTGGCATCGAATCCGATGTAGCTGAAGAAAATGATTGCCGCGCCGGCACTGATCCCTGCAAAGCCGTTCGGGGCGAAGCCTCCCGTGGCGGGGTTGTTCCAGTTCTCCGGCCTGATCAGCGTGGTGCCCACCGCACAGAAGAAGAGGATGATCCCGATCTTCAGCAGCACCATCGCGTTGTTCGAGTTGGCCGACTCCCTGATGCCGATCACCAGGACGCAGGTGATCGCGGCGACCACGAGGAATGCGGGGAGGTTGGCGATGAAGGGGAAGCCGAAGATGCGGGGAGCGGAGGTGATGGCGGAGGCGAGGTACTGGCTGGTGGCATCGGTAGCGCCGGCGGCCACGGCCGCGGCGGCGGTGTGCGCCGATCGGAAGTCGGTCGCCAGCCACGCGGGCACCGCCAGCCCGAAATGCGAGAGCAGCTCCCGGAAGTACCCCGACCACCCGATCGCGACGCCGATGTTGCCCACGGCGTATTCGACGATCAGGTCCCACCCGATGATCCACGCGACCAGCTCGCCCAGCGACGCATACGCGTAGGTGTAAGCCGAGCCCGACACGGGGACCATCGCGGCGAACTCGGCGTAGCAGAGCGCCGCGAACCCGCAGGTCATCGCGGTGAGCAGGAACGAGAGGATGATCGCGGGTCCTGCGCCGGGCCGCAGCGCATCGCCGGCAATGGCGGTTCCGGTGGTCGCGAAAATGCCGGCGCCAATGGTGGCGCCGACTCCGAGCGCCGTCAGATGCCAGCGATTGAGCGAGCGGCGCAGGCCGCCGCGTTCGACGACATCGTTCTCGCAGTCGGCGACCGTTTTGCGAACAAACAGACTGGACATGTGGCTCCGGGATGGAGTCGACGGAAAAACAAACTAGAAGGTGAGCGTTATCGTCGTCGTATCGGCAACTGGGAATCCGTCCGTACCGCGCGCCGGGCGGAATCGGTACTCCTGCAGCGTCTCGCGCAGGCGCTGGCGGTAGCCGCGATCCCGGATATCAGGATCGAACTCCACCCGGGACACGCGGCCGGTCGCATCCACCCAGATCAGAGCAGCGACCTGCTTGCCACGCAGGTCCTTCGGCCGGTCGTCAGGCACCAGGATCAGGCGGGTCATCTCCGGATGTCGCGAGAGGCCGCCCGCTCCGCCGCCGCCCGTGCCCGGCCCGGTCCCCGGTCCGGTTCCAGGCCCCGCTCCGCCACCCGTTCCTCCTCCGGTACCGGGACCGCTGCCCGAGGAATCCGCACCACCCGCGGTGCCGCCACTGGAGCCGCCACTCATCGGTGTGCTGTCGATGACCACCGGCGGCGGAAGGTCGATAACGGGTGATTCTTCAACAACAGGAGGCGTCGTGACAACCGGCGCCGGGGGCGTCTTTTCAGGCGCGGAAGGACTGCTCCGGGGCAGGGTAATATATGCCATGCGGTCGCCCCCGCCACCGCC
>JBOHSC010000331.1:0-2133 GCA_050733115.1 Gemmatimonadales bacterium | reverse complement strand
GCTCACCCGGGCCAAGTTCGAGCAGCTGGTGGACGACCTGGTCCAGCGGACAATCCCGCCGATGAAGCAGGCGCTCAAGGACGCGGGCCTCGATCCGAAGCAGATCGACGAGGTCATCCTGGTAGGTGGCCAGACCCGTATGCCCAAGGTACAGGAGATCGTCAAGGAGTTCTTCGGAAAGGAGCCCCACAAGGGCGTCAACCCAGACGAAGTGGTGGCCATCGGCGCGGCTATTCAGGGCGGCGTGCTCGGCGGTGAGGTGAAGGACGTCCTGCTCCTCGACGTCACCCCGCTCTCGCTTGGCATCGAGACCCTTGGCGGCGTGACCACCGTGCTCATCGCCCGCAATACCACGATTCCGACCAAGAAGTCGGAGACCTTCTCCACCGCGGAAGACAACCAGACCACGGTCGAGATTCACGTGCTGCAGGGCGAGCGGCAAATGGCTTCCGACAATCGCACCATCGGCAAGTTCCAGCTCACCGGAATTCCGCCGGCACCGCGCGGCATGCCTCAGGTGGAGGTCACTTTCGACATCGACGCCAACGGAATCCTGCATGTGTCGGCCAAGGACAAAGCCACCGCCAAGGAGCAGAAAATCCGGATCGAGGCCTCGAGCGGCCTCAGCGACTCCGAGATCGACAAGATGGTCAAGTCGGCGGAACAGCATTCCCAGGAAGACAAGGAGCGCCGCGAGCAGATCGAGGCCCGGAACCAGCTCGACAGCCTCGTCTACCGGGTCGAGAAGGACAGCAAGGATTGGGTCGACCGGCTCCCGGCCGACGCCAAGTCCAGGCTCGACGCCGCCCTCGAATCCGGCAAGCAGGCGCTCAGAACGGGCGAGGCGGCCGCCATCCGCAAGGCACTGGACGAGCTCAATGCCGCGTACTCCGCCGCCGGCGCCTCGCTCTACCAGGCGGCCCAGGGCGGCCAGAGCCAGCCGGAAGGGCAGCAGGCCCAGGGAGCCGAGGGCGCGTCGGCGGCCCCCCGGCAGGATGACGTGGTCGAAGCCGACTACGAAATCGTCGACGACAAGAAGTAGGCCTGCGACTGAAACACGTTGTGGCACATCTAGGTACTATTAAGCACCAGCCTGGATGTGCCACTCTCACGTTTGGGATAGGATAGCTCGATGTCCGCTCGCTCCTTGAATTGGCTCAAGTTCGGTGGCCTGGTGGCCTTGGCCTTCGCGCTGGGTCTGCTCTTCGCCGGCCTCCTGGACCTCCCGAATCGGTCGTCGGCCCAGGAGCAGGGCCGGGCAGCCTCCGCCATCGCCCCGGTTGCCGCGCCGTCGATTCCGGCCGCCAAGCCACTCCAGGAGCTGAGCGAAGCCTTCGCCGCGGTCGCCGAGCACGTCAAGCCGAGCGTGGTGTACATCCGGTCCCAGCGGACCGAGCACGCTACCCAGCAGCGGGTGCCTCCGGGCATGGAGCGCTTCTTCCCCCGTTTCCGCCAGCAGCCTGAGATCGAGCAGGGCAGCGGGTCGGGGTTCATCATTTCCGCCGACGGCTACATCCTCACCAACAACCACGTCGTCGAAGGCGCCGAGCAGGTCACCGTCCGTCTCCTCGACCGCCGGGAGTTCAAGGCCAAGGTGGTGGGCACCGATCCCAACACCGATGTGGCGGTGCTCAAGATCGACGCCAAGAACCTGCCTCCGGTGGCCCTCGGTAACAGCGACGACGCCCGGGTGGGAGAGTGGGTTCTCGCTATCGGCAATCCGCTCGGCGAGGGGCTCACCTTTACCGTCACTTCGGGCATCGTGAGCGCCAAGGGGCGCGCACTCAACGGCCTTCCAGGGCGTGGCCAGGGAAGCATCCAGGACTTCATCCAGACCGACGCCGCCATCAATCCGGGTAACTCGGGTGGCCCGCTGGTGAGCGTGCGCGGAGAAGTCATAGGCATCAACTCGGCCATCGCCAGCGAAACCGGCTTCTATTCCGGCTACGGGTTTGCCATCCCGATCAACCTCGTTCGCACCGTGATGACCCAGCTGATCGAGACCGGCGTCGTGCACCGTGCCGCGCTCGGCGTGCAGATCGACAACGTCTCGCTCAACGACGCCGCCTATGTGGGGCTGCCCGAGATTCGCGGCGTAGTCGTCAAGGACATCCCAACCGACGACTCCCCCGC
>JBOHSC010000330.1:0-5427 GCA_050733115.1 Gemmatimonadales bacterium | reverse complement strand
CGCTCCCACCGGCTCGCGAGCCTCGGCTGGTATGCCGCCGTGTCGATGGGAGCGCCGCCGGGAGCGAGATCGGCAAGGCGCTCGTACACCTGGTCACCGATGTCCCGTCCGACCGTCTCGAGGACCGTCGGTGGGAACAGGGAAGTCGGCTCAACGGTCGCGGCGATGACGACGGTCCGGCATCTGTCGCACGGAGGGGCGTCGCCTCCGCATCCTGTCGCCGCGAATGCCAACGCGGTCACCATCAGCAGCGTCGAATACCAGCCCGTGGAATTGTCCACCAGCTCTCCTCCCACTGTATGCGGAGATGTCCGGGATGCGTCATGCGAGGCGGGCCGGTCTGTTGCGCTCGAATGCGGCACCATGCTGCTCGCCGCGGAGTGCTCGGGGATCCGAATGGTCGGAGGCAGGCTCCCCGCTTACCTGAAGATCAGGCTGCAGCACGTCACCCCCGCCTCTGCCTTGGCCAGCTCCGATGCGTCGACGGGAGTCGTGTGAATGCCACGCCGCTCGAGCCGGCGGCGTGTTCTGTCCCACGCGGTGGCGTACACGACTGCCGACCCGACCCGGAGGGCGTTCGCGCCGAAGGGCTCCGACGGATCCACCTCGATCAGCTCGAGGCCGTCGAATGCGCCCCTGTCGACCCATGCGGGGTTGTGGAGCAGTGTCCCATCGGCGACTTCGGTGACGGCGCTCTTGAGATGGAGGCAGCCGGTCACCTCGACCTGGTGAACCGAGTAACCGTACCGGCCGGTCAGCCGGGCGAGCTGCGAGGCGCCCTCGACGTTCGACCGCGCTGAGATGCGTACGTAGAGCGCGCGGCCTACCCGGAGCACGTCACCGCCATCGAGCGTGCCGGGCGCGATTACGGAGACGACTCCTCGATACGCCGCCATCGCCGCGGCCACCGCTCCGGTTTCCGCTCGCCGGGACTCGGCTCCCGGCCGGGTGATCACCGCGATCTCGTCGAGAACGATCGCGGTGTCCTCGACGAACACCCCATCAGGCAGCTCCGGCGCCGCGGCGACCCTGTGCACCTCGCAGCCCAGCTCCTGGAGAAGCTCTTCGTAGCGCCGGTGCTGCTCTGTCGCCCTCTGCACGTCGATGGGCTCGCGGGCCAGATGGGTCAGCTCGCACGCGTTGATGCCGGGACTGACATCGCGCGTCAGGGCGATCACGACGCTGCGGCGTGCTCGCGCTGATTCTCCGCCGCTACCTTGGCCGCCACCTCGGGCGGCGCCTCGGCGTACCCGTGGAACGTCTGCCGGTGGGTGCCGCGCCCGTGGGTGATCGAGTGGAGCGTGGTGGAGTACTTGTAGAGCTCCGCCTCGGGGACGATCGCTCTCACCTTGGTGAGGCGGCCGTCGGGCTCGGTTCCGAGGATCTGGCCGCGGCGGGCACTGAGATCACCCATCACGTCGCCGAGCACGTCATCCGGGGCCCACGACTCGACCTCCATGAGAGGCTCGAGCAGCACGGGCCGCGCCTTGGGGGCGACGTTTCTGAAGGCGAGGATGCCGGCCATCTTGAACGACATCTCGTTCGAGTCGACGTCGTGGTACGAGCCGTCGAAGCACTCCACCTGGAAGTCCACCAGGGGATATCCGGCGATGACTCCGCGCTCGGCCGCCTCCTGCACGCCGCGGTCGACCGCCGGGATGTATTTGTTGGGAATGACCCCGCCCACGATCTCGTCGACGAACTCGTAGCCCGCGCCCCTGGGGCGGGGCGCCATGCGGATCCAGCAGTCGCCGTATTGTCCGCGCCCGCCGGATTGCTTCTTGTGCTTGCCCTGTCCCTCGGCCTTCCCCTTGATCGTTTCGCGGTAGGCCACGCGCGGGCGGGTGAGCTCGGCGTGTACGCCGAACTTCCGCTCGAGGCGATGGAGAATCGTATCGAAGTGCCGCTCGCCCATACCGTGGATGAGCGTCTGCCCCAGCTCGGAGCTGTACTCGAAGTGGAACGTCGGATCTTCCTCGTGCAGCTTGTGGAGGCCGGCGGCAAGCTTGTCCTCTTCGCCCCTCTGCTTGACCAGCACCGCGGAGGTAGCCACCGGCTCGGGGAGGGGGATCGACGGAAGCCGAACGGGGTTGTCCCGCCGGCAGAAGGTATCGCCGGTGTGGGTGTCGCGCAGCTTCGCTACCGAGCCGATGTCTCCGGCGCTCAGGCGCTCAACCTCGATCCGGTCCTTCCCCTGCTGGATGGACAGATGATTGAGCTTCTCCGCCACCTCGTGCTCGGCGTTCCAAACCTCATCCCCGTTCCGGAGCTCGCCGGCATGGAGCCGGAACAGGGTCACGTCGCCCACGTGCGGCTCGGAGTGGGTCTTGAACACCCGGCCCACGATGGCGGCTTCGACCGGGGGGTTGATTTCGGCGGCGGAGGGAAAGAGCTCGACCATCTTCTTGAGGAGGGTGCGCACCCCATACGTCAGCTCGCCACTCCCGCAGAAGAGCGGCACGATCTGCCCCGCGAGTATCGCCTTCTTCACACCACCGATGAATTCGGAGCGCGGGATCTCCTCGCCGGCCAGGTAGCGCTCGATGAGCGTGTCGTCGGTCGACGCGACCGCTTCGGTCAGGTGCTCGGTGTACTCCTTGAAGCGGGCCTGATACTCGTCGGGAATCGGGACGACGTCGTATTCGCCGGTCTTGGTTCCCTTCTTGTAGAAATGGCAATGTCCCGAGAAGAGATTGATGATGCCGTGAAAGTCGTGCCCCTCACCGATGGGAATCTCGACCGGAACGACTTTGGGAGTCAGGTGGGCCTTCACGTCGGCGAAGACCCGCTCGAAGTCGGCGTTCTCCTTGTCCATCTGGGAGACGAAAAGCATGCGCGGGAGATGGAGGTGATCGCAGGCCTCCCAGACTTTTTCGGTGCCTACCTCGACACCCCCGGTGCCGCTCAGTACCACGACGGCGGCGTCGGCGGCATGGAGACCGGTGACGACTTCGCCGAAGTAATCGAGGTAACCGGGGGTGTCGATGAGGTTGATCTTGGTATCCAGCCATTCGGCATAGCCCAGCCCGACACTGATCGAGTGTTTGCGTTCGATTTCGTCTGGGGAGTAGTCCGTCAGGGTGGTGCCGTCTTTGACCGAACCGTGGCGCCGGGAAGCGCCGGAAACAAAGGCGAGCGCGTCTACGAGGGACGTCTTACCGCATGCGCCGTGGCCGACGAACGCCACGTTGCGGATGGCGTTGGAGCCATAGACCCTCATGGTCTCCACCTCCTTGGAAGGGTTGAATTTCCAAGGTGGCGGATGGGGGAGGAGTTGTCAAATTGCGGGGGGCGGCGCGTGCCATTAAGAGAGGAGCGGGAAGCCGTGCTGGTTCACAGACCCCCGAGTTGGGCCATCATGTTCTGCAAGTGGGCTTTCGTCGTGCGATCGGCGGCACGCGGTATGGCAGCCGTGATCTCCGCCAGCAGCTCCCGAGACTCTGCCGCCAAGACCCCGCGCTCGTACGCCGAGAACTGAGGCTCGGCACCCGGCTCGCGGCGCGAGTCACCCCGAGCGCCGGTCTCGAGCGCCGGCGGTTCCCGGAGTAGCTTGCTCAAGGTCACGACATGGGCCTGCTGCAGGCCCTGACGATAGGTGTCTATAGCCACCTGCCCCGCTGTCAGCTCCCTCCAGATCCCCCGTCGAACGTCGGCCAGCAGCTCCGCCAGTGGATACACGCTACCTCGGTCCGCACTCGCCGCCTCGATTTCGGTGAGGCGATGGAAGCGAGCCGAGTCTGAAGCAGTGTGTCTTCCGGGGTCGTCAGCCGCGGCTGCGTCTGCGCTCGGTCAATCACCATTCGGTCAATGCCTACCGTGACCACGTTGCGCCACCAGCTTGCTGGTATCACAGCGATTTGGGCACCGAATGTCTGATTCTGCGTCTGTTCGGGGAAAAAATTGGGCTTGGAGACAGAAACCTCGCCAGTCGACATGAAGTCGGGGTTCAAGACGGACGGGGCGTTGTGGATGTAGTAGCGGCCGGAGAGGTCCAACGCGTAGCCATCCACGAAAGTACACAGCGTCTGATAGTATGACTTGAACAGATCTTCGAACGCCCTTTCGTCGCCCGCGCGAATGCGCTCCAGTTGTCCCGGCTCCGGGGACGGCTTGGAGAAAGACGGAGCATCGACCGCGAGGGCATCGCGGTGAGGGCGCTTGATCATGGGCTCGAACGTTGCTGGGTAGGTCGCGGGATCGAGACCGATCCGTGACTCGCCTTTTATAACGCTCACTACGCAAGCACGCAACATCCGTTCGAGTGTTGTAGGGGTAACGCAAGGCTCGAGCGTCTTACCTATGGCGCCGCTCCTCCCTCAGGGCAGCGGTGTGCATCTGACCAATCAGGATGACAGTCGTAGCCCGTGGCGATTTGACGCTGCTTGCGGCCACGTTAAACAATCTGCTAAGGGGCGCAGGCCCCAGTGCGTCACGCTGGGGCCTGTGTACATCCGATCCGAACCAACGGCAGATCGTCGCGGCAAAGCGTGCTGGCCGTGGTCGACATCCCCCGGTGTGTCGGAATGATCGCCGGCACGTTCCTCGAGGAAGAATTCGACGTGTTGATGGCGCACGATGGATACTTGGCCACCGGCGTTCTCAGCCGCCCAGATCACAACATCCGCCTTCTCATTGTGGACACCTAAATGCCGGGTGTACACAGGTGGGAGGTTATCCGATTTGCGATGACCAGGACGCCCGGGATGCGCGTTCTGCGTCTTGGCCGACCGAACGACGTATTGCCGGGCAAGCCGTTCACACCGACCGCACTCACGGCCCGGGTAAGCTCCGAGTGGAGATCGCCCCATAAGAGGCGACTGCCACCGCGGATGGGGAGTCATTAACCGTGGCCCTCTGGATGCTCCGGCCAAATCCTGGTGGGCGAATAGCAATCCGCATGGACTCGCGGCGTGACCGCGCGTGGCGCCTGGTCTTGGACGAGTCATGTCGACACGTCGTCCGTGAAGAGTGGCGCTGCGCTGGTTGCGGGATGTGGTTCGATCGCGGGCTGCTCACTTGGGTGACCTCCGGGAGGGCTATCTCCGGCGTGCCCGAGGCGATCCCATCGTGCGCACCGTGCAATGGAACCCACTTGGCCTAAGGGTCGGGAGAGCGATGGCTCGCGTCCTGCTTGTCGAAGACCAGCAAGCCCTCCGATCATTGCTCTGCCGGGGGCTGAGCCACGCTGGCCATAATGTGCTCGAAACGGCTGACCTGAGAGTCGCCTTCGGGCTCGTTGGTCTCTATCGCGCGGACGTGGTCATCACCGATGTGATGCTCTCTGGGCAGGATGGCATCGCGCTGCTTCTCGCCATACGCCGATCATTTCCAACGCTCGCCCTTATTGCCATTTCTGGACGTGATCGGGATGAGGATTTGAGTCGGCTCGAGGTCTCCGGCTTGCGAGACACCGTCTGGCTCTTGACC
>JBOHSC010000329.1:0-7329 GCA_050733115.1 Gemmatimonadales bacterium | reverse complement strand
CAACGCCACCGGCAACTTCACCAAGGTGGTGCAGCGGATACCGGTGCGGATCGCGGTGGAGCAGCCGGCCTCGAGTCCGACTCCCCTGCGTCCGGGCATGTCGGTGAATGTGACGATCGACACGCGCTGATCTGGCCTCGCCGCACTGGCCTCGCTGTACAGCGGAGGCAGGGCTGGCGTAGCTTTCCCGGGTGACCTTCCAGCGTAAGCTCCTGCTCGGCTTTTCCCTGATGGTCCTTCCGGCGCTCCTCGTGGGCGCCGAGGCCATTCGCAGCAACGTGCTGGAACGTCGGGCTCTCACGGCGCTCGGCGAGAGCATGTCGAGGACCCGTACCTACGCTGAGCTGGAAACCGCGATGTTCGACCAGAGCGAAATGATCTGGCGGCATCTGAGCGGACTCGATCCGACCGCAAAGAACGAATTCAAGCTCACCGGCGAGGTGGTCGATTACTGGCAGCAGCGCTGGCGCGGGGAGCTGCGGCCGGAGGAGATGGGGATGGCTGACGGGGTCGCAGCCATCCAGGAGCAGATCGTGGACGTCGGCAACAGGATCTTTGAGCTCACCGATGCCGGCCGCCGCGATTCCGCCTACCGCCTGGCGCAGCTCGACCTCAAGGGCCGGCTCCAGCCCGCCCTTACCGCCATGAACCGCGAGATCTACCGGCGAGCCCGGGAGTCGAGTGTGCGCGGCGCCTACAGCCGTCTCGAGGAGATTCTGAAGGCGGAGGGGCGTACTCTCGTCGCGATCATTCTCCTCGCCATCGTCGCCGGACTCGGCGCATCGTGGCTCATTTCGCGGGGTCTCGCGCGGCCCGTGCGCGAGCTGACGAGAGCGATGGCGGTGGTGGGCTCGGGACAGCTCGAGCAGCCGGTCGCCATCGCCTCGCGTGACGAGATCGGCGATCTGGCCCGCGCCTTCGCCCGGATGACGCGGAGTCTCAACGAGTCGCGCGCGCAGGTAGTGCAGGCGGAAAAGCTCGCCTCCATTGGCGAGATGTCGGCCGCCGTGGCGCATGGCCTCCGGAATCCCCTGGCCAGCCTCCGGGCCGCCGCCCAGCTCGTCCGCCGGCACCCCTCGTCTCCTTCGGCCGGCGAGCACCTCGACGCCATCCTCGAGGAGGTGGACCGGCTCGACCGCCGCATCAGCCACCTGCTGAGCTTCAGCCGCCCTGCGCCGTTCCACCCCATGCCCGAGAGTCTCCCCCGCCTCATCGACGAAGTCCTCCCGTCGGTCGCGGGGCCGCTGCGCGAGCACCAGGTCGAGCTCAACCTGGATATCCCCCCCGATCTCCCCAGTATCCGGGCCGATCCGACGCAGATCGAGCAGGCGATCCTGGAGGTCGTCTCCAATGCGCTCGACGCGATGCCGGCCGGCGGAAAACTCGGAATCGCGGCTTCCGTCACGGGAGGCAATGGAGTGGCGGGAGAGGTGGTGCTCGAGGTGTCGGATACCGGCGCCGGGATTCCCGAAGCGGCGCTCGCCTCGGTATTCGAGCCGTTCTTTACAACGCGCCAGGAGGGAACCGGCCTCGGATTGTCGATCGCCAAGCGCTACGTGGAGCAGAACGGCGGACGACTCGAGATCGAGAGTGCCACCGGCCGGGGCACTACTGTGCGGCTTCGCCTCCCGGTGGCGGAGAACCGGGAATGAGCGGATCGACGGTACTGATAGTGGACGACGAGCGCACCCTCGCGCGCGCCATCAAGGCGTTCCTGACCGAGGCGGGGTACGAGGCGGAGGTGGCGGGCGACGCGGAGCAGGCGCTCACGATGCTCGAGACGCTGCGACCCGACGTCGTCTTCAGCGATGTGCGCCTGCCGGGCCTCAACGGGATCGATCTCCTCCGCCGCATCCGGGAGTTCGACCCGGCGATCTCCGTCGTCATGATGACGGCGCACGGCACGATCGAGGGCGCAGTCGAGGCAGTCAAGCTCGGCGCCTTCGACTATCTCAAGAAGCCGGTGGATCTCGAGGAGCTCAAGCTCCTCGCCGATCGCGCACGCGAGACGTCGCTGCTCAAGCAGGAGCTGTCGTATTACCGAAGGCAGGCCGCACGCGACATTCCGATGGCGGGCGTCATCGGGCGGTCGCCGGCGCTGAGAGCGGTGCTGGAGCAAGCGCGCCAGATTGCGGCGCTGGAGGAAACACCCCCCGTTCTCATTACCGGCGAGACCGGGACGGGCAAGGGACTCATCGCGAAAACCATCCACGCCGCCAGCACACGCGCATCGAAGCCGTTCATCGAAGTGAACTGCACCGCCATCCCCGGAACCCTCATGGAGTCCGAGCTCTTCGGTCACGAGCGCGGGGCCTTCACCGACGCGAAGGAGTCGCGGATGGGACTCTTCGAGGCGGCGGAGGGGGGGTTCCTCTTCCTCGACGAAGTGGGAGACGTCGAGCTTGGGCTCCAGGGCAAGCTGCTCAAGGCCGTCGAGGAAAGAAACGTGCGGCGTGTGGGCGGCACCCGCGACCGGCGTATTGATGTGCGGATCCTGGCAGCGACGAACCGCGACCTCGAGCGCGCGGCCCAGCAGGACCTCTTCCGGCGCGATCTCTATTTCCGCCTCGCGGTAATCATCCTCCACCTTCCGCCGCTGCGCGACAGGGGCGAGGACGCGGTGATCCTCGCCGAGGAATTTCTCGCTCGCTTCAGCGCCAAGTATGGCAAGGATGTGAAGCGAATCGACGCTCGCGCCCAGGAGCTGCTGAAGGCGTACCCCTGGCCGGGCAACGTCCGGGAGCTGAGCCATGTGATCGAGCGGGCGGTCCTCTGGAGCCGCGCCGGCATGCTTGATCTCGAGCACCTCGCCCTCCCGCGGGCCAACGGCGGTGACTCCGCCGTCGAGCGCGCCACCGAAGCTCCGATTGCCGGGGCCCCATCGTCTTCGCCGTCGCTTCCGCCGATGGGCACCGACCTGGAGCAATGGGAAAAGTCGATGATCGAACAGGCGTTGCGGGAGAGCGACGGCAACCAGACGAGGGCCGCCGCCCGGCTCGGTATCACCCGGGATACCCTCCGCTACCGGCTCAAGAAACACGGACTGGGGTAATGGAACGCGGTGGGTGAGATCACCCAATTGGGTTTTCTCACCCACTATTCCGGTAGGCCCATCAGGGGTGATTTCGCCGGGTCCACACTATAAGTCACTGCACCGCAGTTGTTTGTGACATCATGCTCGCGATCGGTCCTCCCACGGCACGCCCCCTGCCTAGAAACGGGCATCGTCGGGCCGCGCACCGTCCGACTGGGTGACTCCACCCACTTCTCTGTTTCAGGGCCAAGCGGCCCGCTTACCACACACCGGAGGATTTTCATGACCTGGACCAAGCCCGAAGCCGAAGTCGTCGCTGTGACGATGGAAGTGACCGCGTACGTCGCGACGCTTTAAGGCAATGCACTGACCAGGGGGGCTCGCGAAAGCGGGCCCCTCAGTGTTTACAGGTACTGGTGCACGTCATCCTTCTGGGCACCGCGGCCGGCGGGGGATTCCCCCAATGGAATTGCTGGTGCCCTTCGTGTCGAGTGGCTCGTGCCGAGCCGCATCGGGCCATTCCCCGGAGTCAGTCCTCCGCGGCGGTGAGCACCGACGGGCGGCGGTGGTTCCTTCTCAATGCTTCTCCCGACGTTCGCGAGCAACTGACTCGGCTCCCCGTTCAAGCGCCCGAAGGATCACGGCATGTGCCGGTCGAGGGCATCGTAGTCACCGACGCCGAGCTCGATCACACGGTGGGAATCATGCTCCTGCGCGAGGCACGGCACCTCCAGCTCTGCGCCACGCCGGCGGTACTGCAGGTGCTCGAGGAAGATTCGCGGATCCTTCCCGTCACGCGCGCCTTCGCTGAGGTCAAGGCCACGGCCATGTCGCCTGGCTCGAGGATTCCCCTCTGCTATCGCGATGGCGGCGACGCCGGACTCTGGGTCGAGAGCTTCACTGTTCCCGGGGGTCCGCCCCGATTCGCCCGCACCGACGAGCCCGGCCATACCGTGGGTCTGCTCATACATGACACCGCGACCGGAGCGACCTGCGCCTTCGCGCCGGGGTGCGGTGCTCTCGACGCTGCCCTGCTCGCCCGGCTCGGAGAGGCCGACCTGGTGCTGTTCGACGGAACCTTCTGGACCGACGACGAGCTGATCGGCCTGGGTATCGGCGATCGTACCGCGCGCCAGATGGACCACCTGCCGGTCTCGGGCCCCGATGGGAGTCTCGAGCGGCTGGCGGAGCTCCCGAGCAGGCACAAGGTCTACAGTCACATCAACAACACCAATCCGATGCTCCTCGAGGACTCGGAAGAGCGCGCGATGGTGGAACGCCGCGGACTCCGCGTGGGAGCCGACGGCATGCGCTTCAACCTCTAGGTGATCTCACATGACTGCTATCCTCGCCGCCTCGAAGCTGGCGACGCCTCCCCCGCCCCCTTTTCCCCGGCTCGAGCGCGCGCTTTCCCCCGCGGAGCTGGAGCAGGCACTCCGTTCGTTCAACGGCTCGTACTACGTGGAGCACCGGTTCCACCAGCTCATGTACGAGGGCCGGCTGAGCCAGCGTCAATTCCAGGGGTGGGCGGCGAATCGGCTGGCGTACCAGCGGGTCGTTCCCCGGAAGGACGCGGCGATACTCTCGAACTGTCCCGACCCCGATGTGCGCCGGGAGTGGATCCAGCGCATCATCGACCACGACGGTACCGAGCCGGGCACCGGCGGAATCGAGCTCTGGATCCGGCTCGGCGTGAATCTCGGTGTTCCCCGGGAGGAGATGGACGACGAGCGCCACGTACTGCCGGCGGTCCGCCTGATCACCGAATCGTACGTCACCTTCTGCCGTACCAAACCGTGGGTCCAGGCGGTAGCGTCGTCGCTGACGGAGCTCTTCGCGCCGAAGATCCACCAGCAGCGCATCGAGGCCTTTCCGAAGTTCTACCCATGGATACCGCCCGCCGGCCTCGACTACTTCAGGAGCCGGCTCGTGCAGGCGCCGAGAGACGTGAAGCACGGCCTCTCGATCGTGCAGCGCCATTGCACTACCGTCGAAACCCAGCGACAGGCGTTCGAGGCGCTCGCGTTCAAGCTCGACATGCTCTGGGCGATGATCGACACCATCCACAACGCCTACAGGGAGGAGTGAGCGTGGAGCTCACGCTCACCTCCCGTCCCGCGCTCTGGCGCCTGGCCCGGCTCGACTACGATCCGGTCCGGAAGCGCCCTGTCCTGCTCTATCCCGAGGGCGCCGTTCTTCTGAACGAGACCGGCGCCGCCATCCTCGAGCTGGTGGACGGCGCGCGAACCGTGGCGGACATCGTCGGGCTGCTGGGCCAGCGCTACGGCACCGACGTGACCGCGGACGTGACCGAATACCTCTCCGATCTGGCCCGAAGGGAGTTGATCCGTGACGTCTGATCATCCGACGACACTACTCGCGGAGCTCACGCACCGCTGCCCGCTGCACTGCCCCTACTGTTCGAACCCGCTGGAGATGGTGCGGGCGGAGGGCGAGCTCTCCACCGACGACTGGAAGCGGGTCTTCACGCAGGCGCGCGCACTCGGCGTGCTTCAGCTCGGGCTCTCGGGCGGTGAGCCGCTCGTCCGGAAGGACCTCGAGGAGCTCGCCGCCCACGCCCGCGGACTGGGCCTCTACAGCACCCTGGTCACCTCGGGGCTCGGGCTCACCCGCCCAAGGGCGGAGCGGCTGCGCGACGTGGGCCTCGAGCACATCCAGATTTCGATCCAGGATTCCGATCCCGAGATCGCCGAGAAGATCGCGGGCGTGAGGTCGGTCAAGCAGAAGCGCGCTGCCGCGGCCCTCGTGAAGGAGCTCGGCTTCGCCTTCTCCATCAACGTCGTGCTCCACCGCGCCAACCTCGACCGGCTCGGCGAGATCATCGACCTGGCGGCGAGCCTGGGCGCCGACCGGCTGGAGCTGGCGAACACCCAGTACTACGGTTGGGGATTGGCCAACCGCGCCTCGCTCATGCCGACGCGCGATCAGGTCGAGCACGCGCAGGCCGTCGCCAGGGAAGCGATGGAGCGTTACCGCGGGAAGATGCAGATACTCTTTGTGTTGCCCGACTACTACGAGCGCTACCCGAAGGCCTGCTACGGCGGGTGGGGCAAGCTCTATCTCGTCGTCTCGCCCGACGGCCGGGTGCTGCCGTGTCACGGCGCCACCCAGATCACCACACTCACGTTCGACAACGCGCGCGATCATTCGCTGGAGTACATCTGGCAGGAGTCGGCGGCGTTCCAGGCCTTCCGCGGCGATTCGTGGATGAAGGAGCCCTGCCGAAGCTGTCCCCGGAAGGCCGTGGACTTCGGCGGCTGCCGCTGCCAGGCATTTGCCCTCACCGGCCACGCCGCCAACACCGATCCGGTCTGCACGCTCTCACCCGATCGCGCCATGATCGATGCCGCCATCGGGGAACAGACGGGCCCGATCGAATTTCGCTACCGGATCCTGGCCGCCGAGCCGCAGCGCGCGTGACCTCCCCGGCCCCCGCGATCGAAGCGGACCGGTTGGGGCGTGATTACGATGGCGTTCGTGCGCTCGGCTCCCTGAATCTCGTTGTGCCGCGCGGCTCGCTGGTCGGTCTCCTGGGCCCCAACGGTGCTGGCAAGACGACGGCGATGCTCCTGCTGGCCACCCTCCTCGCACCCACTCGCGGCAGCGCCCACATTTTCGGGCTCGACACCAGGACCCGGCGTTCCGCTGTGCGCCGGCGACTCGGCCTCGTCTTCCAGGAGACGAGTGTCGATGGGTTGCTGACCGTCGAGGAGAATCTCCTCTTCGCGGCGCGGCTCGCAGGACTCGGCGGGAAGGCCGCGTCCGCCGCCGTGGCCGGGGCGATCGCGGACGCGGGGCTTGGGTCACGAATTTCCCAGCTCGCTCGCCAGCTCTCGGGGGGATGGCGCCGGCTGGTGGACGTCGCCAGGGCCACCATGCACCGGCCCGAGCTCCTCATCCTCGACGAGCCCACCGTGGGCCTCGACCCCGAGCACCGCGAGCGGATCTGGGCCATCCTCGACGCCCAGCGCCGGCAACACGGCACCACCATCCTCTTTTCAACCCACTATCTCACCGAAGCCGAGCCGGCCGATCGTGTCGTCCTCCTCGCCCGGGGCGAGGTGGTGGCCGACGGCGCGCCCACGGAGCTCCGCGCGACAGTAGGTGACGAGGTCGCCGAGATCGATGGAGCGGGTGCCGCCGGCGTTGTGGCGCTCCTGCGCGAGCGCGGTGCGGCGGTGAGCGTGCGGAAGACGGAGCGAGGTTTTCGCGTCGGCCTCGGTGGTGGTCGTGTCCGGCCGATGGAGCTCGCTGCCGGCGCCGCCGGCATCGAC
>JBOHSC010000328.1:0-7042 GCA_050733115.1 Gemmatimonadales bacterium | reverse complement strand
CCGACGCCACCGCCTCCCGACAACAGCGCGGAGACCGAACGGCTCGCGAAAGAGCGGATGGCGCGTGAAGCAGCCGAGCGGGTCCGCGCTGTCGCCGCCGACCTCGCGGCGATGATCAACTTCGAGTACGACCAGGCCGCCGTTCGCTCGGCCGACGAGGCCACGCTCGACCGCAAGGCGGCCATTCTCCAGGCCAACCCGAAGGTGCGGGTTACCATCAGCGGTCACGCCGACGAGCGGGGGTCGGACGAGTACAACCTGGCGCTCGGCAACCGCCGCGCCGCCGCGGCCAAGCGCTACCTGCAGAACAAGGGTATCGACGGCTCGCGCCTCGACGTCGTCTCCTACGGTGAGGAGCGGCCCCTCAACCCCGGCCACGACGAAGCCGCCTACGCCCAGAACCGCCGTGACGAGTTCCAGGTCACGGGTGGCGGCGACAACCTCGTCGCTCCGCAGTGAGCTCGACGGTCCGGCACCCGGACGGCGCGCGCGCGCCGCTCGGCAGGCTGATTCTCGGCGCGGCGCTGCTCATGGTGCTCGCGGGATGTGTGTCCAAGGGCGACGTCCAGATGGTGCAGGGCGAGGTCTCGCTGCTCAGGGCCGAGAGCGCCCGGCGCGACTCCACCAGGGCCGCGCAACTCGCCGACGTGATCCGGCTTCAGCAGAGCATTCTCGACTCGCTCACCGGCACCAGGCGCGCCATCGGCCAGTTGAAGGGCGATTTCGGAACCGATCTCTACAACATCCAGCAGCAGCTGGTGCAGTTGCAGGAGCTGACCGGGCAAAGCCAGCAGCGGCTGAGCGAGCTTCGCACCCAGCTCGAGGCCCGCGGCGCCCAGATCCAGACTGGCTCGCCGGGTGCACCGGGCGACAGCGCGCAACCGGAAACGGCGGCCAATGCGTCGGCCGATCAGATGTACGAGGCTTCACTCGCACAGCTCCGCCGTGGGAGCACCGGCACGGCGCGTCTCGGTCTCCGCGAGCTGCTCAAGACGTATCCCACCAGCTCCCGCGCGGCCGACGCACTCTACTTCATCGGGCAGAGCTACTCCACCGAAAACCCCGATTCGGCGAGCGCCTACTACACGCAGGTGGTGGACGGCTATTCGTCCTCTCCCCGCGCGGGGTCGGCGCTGTACAATCTCGGCCTCCTTGCCGAGCGCCGGAAAGACGTGGCCAAGGCCAGGGACGCGTATCAGCGGGTGGTACAGAAGTACCCCCAATCGGACGAAGCGGCGCTCGCTCGTGACCGACTGAAGGCGCTCGGGCGTTAAGCCCCGGGCGCTACCGTTCCATGACCGGAGCCGCTGGGGAAATGCCTTTCCTCGACCATCTCGAGGAACTGCGATTCCGCATTCTCCGGTCGCTTGGCGCCATCGTCGTCGGTACCGGCCTGGGGCTGTGGCTGGTCCAGCGATTCCAGCTCGTCAACATTCTCAAGGAACCGATCGCTCAGTATCTCACCAACGGCAAGCTGGTCGTCACCAGCCCGACCGAGCCGGTGATGATCGTCTTCAAGCTCGGCTTCATTGTCGGGCTAGTTCTCGCCTCTCCCGTCATCGTCTGGCAGCTCTGGGCGTTTCTGACGCCGGCCCTCTACGAGCGGGAAAAGAAGGCGCTGGTGCCCTCGCTCTTCGTCGGGCTCGGGCTCTTCCTCACCGGCGCCGTCGTCGCCTACCTCTACGTCATTCCCCAGGCGCTGCGGGTCCTCTTCAGCTTTCAGACCTCGGCGATCCAGCCGTTCATCACCTACGATGCATACTTCGGCTTCGTGATGCAGGTGGTGCTGGCGCTGGGGCTCTCGTTCGAGCTGCCACTCATCATCGTGATTCTCGCCTGGCTCGGCGTGGTGGGGCCGAAGGAGCTCAACTCTTTCCGCCGCTACGCGATCGTGGCCTCCTTCGCCGCCGGGGCGATTCTCTCGCCAGGCACCGACCTGGTGTCAATGGTGATGATGACCCTGCCGCTCATCGTGCTGTACGAGGTGGGCGTCGCCGGCGCGGTGGTGGTGCATCGAAGGCGGAGGCGCGCCGCGATCGCCGGGCTGATTCTCCTGGCCATCGGATTGGGGGCGACGCCGGCTCAGGCGCAGGTCCCGGCCCGCCAGGGCGCGCTGCAGGCCAGGGCCGACTCGGCGCGTGATTCGACCCGCACCCGACCCGGCCAGCCG
Organism: Gemmatimonadales bacterium; assembly: GCA_050733115.1. Lineage (GTDB taxonomy): Bacteria > Gemmatimonadota > Gemmatimonadetes > Gemmatimonadales > GWC2-71-9 > CAVVWJ01. The sequence goes on along the minus strand of JBOHSC010000328.1, from coordinate 4,872 downwards.
CTCGACTCCGCCACCGCCCGCCGACTCGGTCTGCCTACCGGTCCCTCGCGCAGCTTCGCTCCGGCCGACTCCGTGGTTGCCGACCTGCTCAAGCGGCAGGGCTACCAGGCGACGCGGTTCCGGTCGGACTCGGCCACGGTGTTCATCGGCGAGGAGCGGGTGCTGCTCGAGGGCCAGGCGCTCACCGAGCGTCAGGGGTCGCTCCTCGAGGCGGACACGATCACCTACCGGCGGAACAGTTGCCTCCTCGACGCGTACGGCGATCCTCATCTCTTTGACAAGGACCAGGTGCTCATCGGCCGGGGGATCCACTACGACACCTGCCGCCGCCGCGGCATCGTGGACGATGCCTTCACGAATTTCACCGAAGGCTCCACCGTCTGGTTTCTCCGGGGTAACGTGGCACAGGACTCGAGCTCCAGCCGCATGTACGCCGGCTCGGCCGACATCACGAGCTGCAATCTTCCCACGCCGCACTATCACTTTGCCGCCGGCGAGATGAAGTGGATTTCGCGGACCACCCTGGTGGCGCGGCCGGTGACGCTCTACGTCCGCGACGTTCCGATTCTCTGGCTGCCATTCATCTTCCAGGACCTCCGACCGGGGCGCCGCTCGGGCATCCTGGTGCCCCAGATCGGCCTCAACGATCTGGTCCGGCCCACCCGCACGTACAATCGCCAGATCACCAACATCGGCTACTACTGGGCGCCCAACGACTATTTGGACATGACCGCCCGGCTCGACTGGTTTGCCAATCGGTACGTGCAGTACGGGGTGGCGGGACAGTACCGGTGGCTCAACCGCTTCGTCAGCGGCTCCGCGGCATTCAACGAGCAACGTGAGGTGGGGGGCGGGTCGGCGCTGACCTTCCGGTGGGATCACCGGCAGGAGTTCAATCTTTCCACCAGCCTCAATTTCAGTCTCAACTACGCCAGCAACAACGCCGTGGTGAGGCAGAACGCCATCGATCCGCTGCAGAACACCCAGCAGATCACCAGCTCCCTGAACTATTCGAAGCGGCTCAAGTGGGGGACCCTCACCCTCGGTGGCAACCGGCGGCAGAGCATCACCGACGGGAGCGTACAGCAGCTCTTCCCCGCCATCACGCTCTCGCCGGTGCCGATCGCGCTGGGCAGAGACATCACCTGGTCGCCGGGACTCAGCTTTACCAACAACACGACGACGAATCAGCCGCTGCCGATTTTCACCCGGACCCTCCCGGGCGGCATCCTCGACACCGTCGCGCGGACGGCCGATACCCGGGTTACGGCCTTCAGCTTCGACACTCCCATCCGGTTCGGCTCGTTCAACTGGGCCAACTCGGTCGACGTGACCGACCAGATGAGCACCGCGCCCGACTCCGTGGGATTCAGGATTCCGAATACCGCGACGCCCGATCCCAACGACTCCCTTTCGGTGAGCCGGCTGACGAACGGCAGCTTTCAGAGCTCGATCGACTGGGACACCGGCATCAATCTGCCGATTCTTTTCCGAGGTTCGTGGAAGCTCCAGCCCGTCGTGGGCATCGCGAACACCACCACCGGCCCCTTCGCGGTCCGGAACCAGAACACCAACGGCGGCTTCGTGCGGCAGGGGAAGCGTTTCCGCTTCGGGGTGACTGCCGCGCCGACTTTCTTCGGCTTCTTTCCCGGCTTCGGACCGCTGGCCCGGATCCGGCACAGCCTCTCGCCGATCATCACGTGGAACTACCAGCCGGCGGCCACCGTTCCGCTCGAATATGCCCGCGCGACTGCCGTCAACGGCCAGCCGGTGACGCTCCGGAGCGATGCCACCCAGGCGGTCAGCGTCTCACTCTCGCAGACCTTCGAGGGAAAGCGGAAGCCGCCGCGCGGGGACACCGCGTCGGTAACCGACACCAAGATCCGGCTCCTGAGCATCAGCACCAGTCCCATCAGCTACGATTTCGAGCAGGCGAAGAAACCGGGACGGACCGGCTGGGCCACGCAATCGGTGACGAACTCCGTGCTCAGCGACCTGCTGCCGGGATTCAACCTCTCCCTGACGCACGATCTGTTCAGGGGCACGGTCGGGAGCGACACCGCCAAGTTCGACCCCTTCCTTCAGAATGTGAGCGCCAGCTTCGCGATCTCGGGCAACACCTTCCGCGCGATCGGCTCGATCTTCGGGCTCGGCGGGAAGGAGGAAGGCGCCGGGAAGAAAGATGTGGTGCCCTCGTCGTACGTGGCCCAGTCGGGAAGACGCACCCGGCCGGGGTCGTTCTACAGCACCACCCAGGCGCCGCTGGCGCGAGCGGGCCGCAATTTCTCCGCGAATTTCAACTACAGCCTGTCGCGCACCCGGCCGGTGGTGGGGGTCCTCACGCCTCCCGTACCGGACCGGCAGAGCCTCGGCTTCAGCACCAACTTCTCGCCGACGCCGTTCTGGGCGCTCTCCTGGTCGTCGCAGTACAACATCACCGACGGCCGCTTCGAGTCGCAGGTGGTCCGACTCGAGCGCGACCTGCACGAGTGGCGCGCGAGCTTCAATTTCGTTCGCAATCCCAACGGCAACTTTGCCTTCTATTTCTCGATCTACCTGACCGATCTGCCGGAGCTGAAGTTCGACTACGATCAGACGACGTTCGAGAACTAGGTGTCACCCGGCCGGGACGGCCGGCCCCGACCTCTCAAGGCAAGTGATGGTGCTGCAATGAGTTGCCAAGCACGCACTGGTGGCACGGCCTCTGCTCTTCGGCGGGCGTCCCTCTCTGGAGATATCCGTATGCGTGGGTGGTGGATTCCGGCGGCCCTGCTGGCGGCAGCGGCCTGCTCAAGCGATAACGGGTCGGGCTCGGGACCCGGGACGACCCCCGATACGCCAGCGACGCTCTCCAGCATCTCACTCGACGGGTCCGTCGCGCTCATGTGGTCCGACAACGCGTACCTCTCCGACCCCAGCAACTTCCAGAACTACCGGATCTACAGCACCACCTACAACATCGACGCGACCACACCGGTCTGCGGCACCTCATTCCGGCTCGAGGGGACCACGGTGGCGCCGGAGTTCGTGGTCGGCGCACTCGCCAACGGTGTGCCTCGCTGCTACGCGGTCACGGCGGTGAGCGTCGACGGGTTCGAGAGCGACCGCTCTCCCCTGCGGGGCGACACCCCCCGGCCCGACGCGCGCAACGTGGCGCTCTTCGCTCGGCAAACCCAGACGGCCGGCAGCGGCTTCCGGTTCTGGGATGATCTCAACAACGACGGGACGGTACAGGGGGGTGAGCTCGGCCTGGTGCGTGACGGGAGCTCAGCGGCCATCGATTTCGCGGTAGACCGCGACGGCACCGGCGACCTCTTCCTGACGCCGGTCCGCGCCGGCACCGGAGTGGAGTACTACGACGACACCGCGCCGGTCGAAGATCTGACCAGCATCGACTTCGCGCCGAATCAGAACTACCGAACCACGCCGATCCGGGCCGTTCCCGGATTCGGCTTCGTCTTCGAGATGCGGGGAGAGGCCGACGGGATTCCGCGTTACGGCGCCGTCCGGGTCACCCACGTCGGACAGACCTTTCTCATCCTCGACTGGGCCTATCAAACCGATCCGGGGAATCCGGAGCTGGTCGTGAGCGGAAAGAAAAAGTAGGTCGAAGGCCGAACGTCGAAGGACAAGGGTCGAAGGACGAAGGTCGGGGGGTCTCTCGACTTTCGACCTTCGACCTTCGACTTTTAGCCTCATGCCCGAATCCCAGCTCCTCCTCGACGGCCGCTCACTCACCGTCCCCGGTGTCGTGCGCGTCGCTCGGCACCCGGGTGTGCGCGTCGCGGTTGACGCGGCGTCCCGACAGGCGCTGCTCCGCAGCAGGCGATTGGTCGAGTCGGCCGTCGCGACGGGGCAGACGATGTACGGGATCAACACCGGCTTCGGAAAGCTGGCCAACGTCCGCATCGCCCCCGACCAGCTCGACCAGCTTCAGACCAATTTGATCCGCAGCCATGCGGCCGGCGTCGGGGCGCCGCTTTCTGCCGAGGTAGTGCGGGCGGTCATGCTGCTCCGCGCCAACGTTCTCCTCCGCCCCACGAGCGGCGTTCGCCCCGAGCTGGTCGATGCGCTCGTGGGGATGCTGAATGCCGGCATCGTACCCTGGGTGCCGGAGCAAGGGAGTGTCGGCGCGAGCGGCGACCTGGCTCCGCTCAGCCACATCGCGCTGGCGCTCATGGGTGAGGGGGGAGTGCTCGTGGAGAGCCGGAGCGAGCCGGCCGCAGTGGCGCTCGCCGCGGCCGGTCTCGCACCCCATCGCTTCGCGCCGAAGGAGGGGCTGGCGTTCATCAACGGCACCCAGGCGCAGACCGCTCTGCTCGCGCTCATGGTCCACGACGCACGGGTGCTCTGGCGGACCGCCACCGGTGCGGCGGCGATGAGCCTCGAGGCGCTTCGGGGGACGCCGGCCCCACTCGACCCGCGAATCCATGCCGCCCGTCCCCACCGTGGCCAGATCGAGGCCGCCGATCTGATGCGCGCCCTGCTCGCCGACAGCGAAATCAGGGAATCGCACCGGGAGGACGACCCGCGCGTGCAGGACGCGTACAGTCTCCGGTGCGCGCCGCAGGTGCTCGGCGCGGTGGGCGACGCGATCCGCTTCGCGGAAGAGACGGTCGCGGTCGAGCTCAACGCGTCCACCGATAATCCCCTCGTATTCGACGATGGCGACGTGATCTCGGGCGGAAACTTCCACGGGCAGCCGGTAGCCCAGGCGCTCGACCTTCTCGCGATGACGCTCACCACGCTCCAGGCGATCGCCGAGCGCCGGGTGGAGCGGCTGGTCAATCCCGATCTCTCGCAGGGGCTTCCGGCCTTTCTCACCAGCGATCCCGGCCTTTCGTCGGGCTTCATGATGGTGCAGATCACCGC
>JBOHSC010000327.1:0-4547 GCA_050733115.1 Gemmatimonadales bacterium | reverse complement strand
GACACTATCCACCCCCGGGCCCAGCCGGATGACCGGCGCCGGCGGCTTCGCTTCCCCGCAACCGATGGCGAAGAGCGCCGCCGCCGCCGTGACCCGGTGGGGCAGGTGGCCGAACATGGCCGGTAATGTAACCGCGGGCCCGACCGCGGCGACCGTCAAGGAAGGGCTACGGATTCCACCAGAAGGAGAGCTTGACCAGGAAGAAATTGTCGGCCGCTGGTGGGCCTTGCCGAGGCCCAGGCAGCCTCGTCGAGGAGGCCGTCCACCGCGATGGGCCCCTGCGCCCTCACCGTGGCTACCAGTAGTGCGTGGATCGGGGCTCGCTGTTGGAGATCGTGAGCCTTAGATCCATCCGGCGGGGAAGGGTTGGCTGAGTCCAACTGCCTCAGCGCAGCAGCTCGTCAAAGAGCGCCAGCGCTCGCGGATCGTCGCTCTGGCCGAGCCAGAAGAGCGCCGACTTTCGTATCTCGGGATACTTGTTGGAGCGGGCGATCTGGATCAGAACAGGAACGCCCTCTTCCTCGGGCCGCTGAGACAGCGCGAAGACCGCCTGCTTCCGGAGCTCGATATCGCCCCGGTCGTCGCCGGCGATCGAATCGAGACCCCGCGTGGCGGCGTTGCCTGCCGCCTGACCGAGCCAGAAGATCGCCTGCCTCCGGGTCTCGACCGGTACCGACTCCTTGCGCGCCAGCTCGAGAAGCCGGGGCCAGATCACCGTGCTGTCGGCGAGAGTGGCGGCCGAGATGAGCGCCTCGCCTCCTTCGGGAGCCGCTTCGGCAAGGTCCAGCAGGTCGGCGGCTGCGCCGGCGGCAGGGAGAGTGCCGACATCGGTCGCCGCCGGTCCCGGGCTCCGCCATTTGCCACCGACATAGGTGTGCGCTTCGGCGACCTTGCCACCTTTCACTTGCAGGGAGACGCGTACCGGTCCGTGCTCACATCCCCCCTGCCACTCGTCGTTGTCATCCATGACCGTGATGCTGTTAGCGCCGTTGCCGCACACCCCCGGCCGTGAGGCGAAGCTCAGCCGAAGCGTTCCGTCGCCCATTCCCGCCACGCGCTTGCTGAGCGTCTGGGCCTGGAGGAGGGCCGGCAGTGCCAGGAGCGCTGGCACGAATCGAAGCACTTTCATCATCGTGTCGTCCTCACGGCTGTTCGATGACGTCCTGCAGCGCCTTTGCCGCTCGCGGATCGTCGCTCTGGCCGAGCCAGAAGAGGGCCTTCTTGCGGATCTCGGGGTCGGAGTCGCGCCGCGCGATGTCGATCAGCTTGTCCACCGCGGCCGGCTCGTCGCGCTGGGAGTAGACGAAGACGAGCTGTTCGCGCATCTCCCGGCCCGGTGTGGAGGCGTACATCGAGGTCAGGTCGGCGATCGGCGCGTCGCTCTGCCCGGCCCAGAAGAGCGCCTTCTTGCGCAGCTCGAGCGGCTGCGAGCTGTCCTTGGCAATGCCCAGCAGCCATCCCACATTGTCCTTGCCCCCTGCCTGCGAAACGGAGAAGAGCACCTTCTCGCGCATGTCTTCTTCCTTGATCCGCGAGTAAAGGGTGCGAAGAAAGGCCTCGTTGTCCTTTCCACCCTGTTGCCCGATCCAGAAGATCGCCTTCTCTCTCGTCTCCGCCGGCAGGTCCGCACGCTCGGCGTAGCCACGCAGCGCCTGCTGGGCACGGGCGCCTTCATGCTGGGAGAGGGCGAACACCGCCTTCTCCTGGAGTGAAGGGTCCTTCGACGTGCGCAGAATCGAATCGAGCGCCGTCACCGCCTTGTCGGTTCCCACCTGCGAGAGCCAGAACACCGATTGCTCGCGCACCTCCTGGTCAGGGTCGGTGCGTGCAGTCTCGAGAAGGATGTCTTCCGCGCCGCTCGCCTCCTGCTGCGCGATGAGAAACACCGCCTTCCGGCGGAGACAGACCGAGCCGGGATCGCGCCGGGCGAGCACGCGCTGGAGAATCGGGCGGGCGCGCGAGTCATCCATCTGCTGGAGCGCGCTGAGTGCCGCGATCCTGGTGTCGTCCTCCTCGTTCTCGCACCTGCTGCTCCCGCCATGAGGTGTTGGCGGTGTTGGCGGCGCGGGCATGACGCCCGGCGTTGGCGGTACCGGGGGTACCGGTGGGACCGGTTGCGTGGCCCACTGCGCGACGGAATCGACGTAGGCCGCTCTCGCCGGATCTCCCCGCCGGCCGAGCTCTCCCTGGATCCGGAGCTCGAGCTGGGCCGCATCGCCTCGGGTGGCGGCTTGCGGAAAGCGCTGCCGCTGAGCCGAGAGCGACTGGAGGGCCTCGTTGAGCTGGGAGGTGCCGCCGAGCCGGTAGAGCGAGAAGGCCCGCCAGTAGAGGGCGTCGGCAGCATATCCCGATCCCGGAAACTTGCCGCTGACCTGCTGGAAGAGATCGGCCGCCTTGCGGTAGTCGCGGCGGTCGAGGGCTTCGCGCGCTGCCCGGTACAGCGAATCGGCGGGGTCGTTCCGGATCCATGGCGCCGGCGGCGTCGAAACGTCGATGGCGGTGGAATCCTGGATGCCTTGCGACGGCGTCTGGACGGCTGGCGACCACCGGCCGCCCAGCCCCATCGCCGCCGCAAGCATCACCCCGAGTGGCATCCGAGACATCACAGCGCTCCTTGCGTTGAAGACACACCAGCGGGCACGGCGGTCCTGATGCGCGGCAGTACTCCGCCCCGCTCGATGCCCTCCTTGACCATTTCCAGGTCCTTCTCGTGCGGCTCCGGTGAGAGCTGCGCGATCTCGGCCAGCACCAGCTCGAGGTCTTCGAGCAGCAGCCGCATCTTCCTGTCGTGGCCCGCCGGCGAATCGAGGAGCAGCCGGTTGCTCGCCAGGAGCTGACGGGCGGTAGCCGAGGCGAGCCGCTCGTCCGCGCCGCCCCGGGCCGAGGCGCGGAAGAGCGTGAGGAAGGCCTCGGACTGGCTCAGGTGCTCGATGGCGGTGAGCCGGTAAGCCGTGGGGCTCACCCCGCGCGCCTCCCAGATCTGCGGGCCGGCCGGCGCGGAGGTGACGGTGAGCCGACCGATGCCCACGCCGAGCACGAGAACCGCCGCCGCCGCGGCAACCCACGCGAGCGGGCGCCTTGGCCGCGCCCATGGCCGCCGGTACCACCGCCGCTGCGACTGGATCGCGGCCCACATTTCCTCGCGCGGAGGCTCCGGCGGGAGGTGGTAGTCTCGCGCCGCCGATCGCAGCAGCTCGTCGAGCCGGTCCTCGTCCTGTTCGCCCATTTCCGTCATTCCCTCGCGAAGTCGGCCAGGGCCTCGCGCAACTTGGCCCTGGCGCGGAAGAGTTGGGCCTTCGAGGTGCCGGGCTGGACGCCGAGCACCTCGGCGATCTCGTCGTGGGTGTAGCCCTCGACCTCGTGCATCACGAACACCGTGCGGTACCCCTCGGGGAGAGCGTCAATGGCGCGCGTCAGGCGTTCCTTGAGGTCGGGCTCCGCCTCCCGGGACAGCACACCGACCTGGGGTGCGTCGTCGAGGGCCACCTCCCGCTCGCCCGCCCTGCGGGTCTTGCGAAGCCCGTTCAGCGTGATCGAGATGGCGATTGAGCAGAGCCAGGTCGAGAGCGCCGATTCGCCCCTGAAATCGCCGAGACGCTGGAACGCCCGGATGAAGGTCTCCTGGACATAGTCCTGCGTGCGGTCGAGGTCTCCCGCCATCCGGTACGCGAGACGGAACACCCTGCCCACGTGCGCGTCGTAAAGCGCGCGCTCGGCGCTGGGGTCGCCTGCCAATACTCGGCCGATCAACTCTCGGTCGTCCACAGGCTCCAAAGCGTAAGGGTCGTGGGCGGTGACCGGATCTCTGACACATGTCACCGAGAAAGGGTTGGCCGGCGGGTCCGACGCAACCCTTCCGGTCCTCGATTGGTCTTACGATACGTTGCAGGACGATGCGCCGTTGGACAACCGACAAGCACGAACGGGGTGTGACATGGCTCAGATGAGAAGCAGGGTTCCGCTGACGGTATACGAGGTCCTCGACGATGGCGGCCACGCGATCGGTCAGGTCAGCCAGCCCGCCGGTGAACCGGTGGTGGGGTGGGGAGAGGGAACGGTATTGTTGAGGCGTGACGACCCCCACCCGGTGGCCGATGCCTGAAACGTTTAGGGGCCGCCGGCGGTAGTAAGGGGTTGCCGTTGCCCCTCCCCATCTATCGCAGGATGGTCTCATGCCTCGGGTCTGGATCCTCGCGCTCACCTTCCTCCCTGCGGCCGTGGCGTGTGGAGGTTCCGGGACGGCGGGATCGCCCTCTCCCCGAACGGCTACGACGGCCGCGATCACGCCGGCTGATCTGAGGATCCGGGAATCCATCTTCTCCGACGACTCGATGCTGGGACGCCGAGCCGGAACCATCGGGAACGTGCGGGGGAACGCCTACATCGCCTCGGAGGTGGCCCGGCTTGGCCTCGTGCCTGCCGGCGGGAGCGGGGGATATCTCCAGCGAGTCCCGATGGTGAGCTACTCTGTCGATACCGCGAGGGCCCGGGTCAAGGTCGGGTCGGCCAGCCTCGCGGTATTCCACGATTACTACCCCTACCAAGCC
>JBOHSC010000326.1:0-3208 GCA_050733115.1 Gemmatimonadales bacterium | reverse complement strand
GACAATCGCTCGGCGATTCGCCGCGCGGCGCCGGCGATGCGCTCCGGTGTCGCCAGCGCATCGACGCCGAACTTGATGACGAGCGGCAGCGTCACCTCGCTGCCCCTGCCGTCTCCGCCTTGGCCTTCTTCGGCTCGGCGGCTGGTGTCTCACCGAGCGCCTGGTCGAGATCGGCGATCAGATCCTGCACATCTTCCAGTCCCACCGAGAGGCGGACGAGCTCGGGCGTGGTACCCGTGGCGCGCTGCTGCTCCGGGGTGAGCTGCTCGTGCGTGGTGGACGCCGGATGGATGATGAGCGACTTCGCGTCGCCGACGTTGGCGAGTAGGGAGAACAGCTTGATCCGGTCGATGAGCGCACGCGCCGCCTCATGGCCGCCCTTCACGCCGAAGGACAGCACTCCTCCGAAACCGCCGGTGAGGTATCTCGCGGCATTCCTGTGCTCTGGATGGGTTTCGAGGCCTGGATACGACACCCAGTCCACCCTGCCATCCTCCGCCAGCCACCGAGCGACGGCGAGCGCGCTCTCGGAGTGCCGCTTGATGCGGAGCGGAAGCGTCTCGAGACCCTGTAGAAAGAGGAAAGAGTTGAATGGTGAGAGAGCGGGGCCGAGATCGCGGAGGAGCTGCACGCGAAGCTTGATGATGAATGCCGCCGGACCGAATGCTTCGGTGTAGACCAGCCCATGATACGAGGGGTCCGGGGCTGTGAACTCGGGGAAGCGCTTGCGCGAGGTGTCGCTGGTCCAGTCGAACTTCCCTGCATCTACCACCACGCCACCGATGGCGGTGCCGTGGCCGCCGATCCATTTGGTCGCCGAGTGGACGATGATGTCCGCGCCGTGCTGGATGGGTCGGGCCAGGGTCGCGGCGCCGAAGGTATTGTCCACGACGAGCGGAATGCCCGCCGCGTGGGCGATGGTGACGAGCGCCTCGAAGTCGGGGACGTCGAGCCGCGGATTGCCGATCGTTTCCACGAAGAGGAGACGGGTGCCGTCGTCGATCGCGGCGCGCACCTGATCGAGGTTGTGGATGTCCACGAAGCGGGTCGTGATTCCCAACTTGGGCAGGCTGTACTCGAACAGATTGTAGGTGCCGCCGTATAGCGTCTGGGAAGAGACGATGTTGTCCCCGGTGCGGGCCAGGTTCAGCACGGTGAGGGTCGTTGCCGCCTGGCCGCTCGCCACCGCGAGCGCGGCCACTCCGCCTTCGAGCTCCGCGATTCGCTTCTCGAAGACGTCGCTGGTCGGATTCATGATACGGGTGTAGATGTTGCCGAACACCCTGAGTCCGAACAGATCGGCGGCGTGCTGGGTGTCGTTGAACACAAAGCTCGTCGTAGCGTAGATGGGCACCGCCCGCGAGTTGGTGGCCGGGTCGGGGACCTGCCCGGCGTGTATCGCCAGGGTGTCGGGCTGGTACGGCACGTTGTACTCCTCCGTAAGGATGGAATGCGAAAAGGCCCGGACCGCTATCGAAGTGGTCCGGGCCTCGGGTGATCGCTGTCGCGGAACCTGCTGGAGTCCGCTCCTACCGCGCACACGCCGATGGCGCCGTCCACCCCGTACAGGGGCAACAGGGCATCATTCGGCGGCACATCGGGGAGCGATCGGGCACAAAAAATCTCCGGCCGGAAAGCGCGGAGGAAGTCGTCCGGCGCTTTAGCTCGTTGGTTCGCCAGGCGCCTCGTGCGCCAGGCCGGCGGGAGCAAGTGGCCATAAACAGCCGCCGATGCCAGTGAGACTACAACCCAGGCAGAAGCGTGTCAAGCGCCACGCCGCCCGGCCGGCCGGTGTCGCGGCGCTTGCCTGCCCTCGCCGACGGGGTAATCCTTCCCGCATTCCGCGACAGCCGTTCCATCCACCGACATTCCTCGATTCGCCATGGCCAGCAACGCCTCGTTCGACATCTCCACCGGCGCCGACCTCCAGGAGGTCGATAACGCCGTCAATCAGGCCCTGAAGGAAATCGCGCAGCGCTACGACTTCAAGGGGACGCACTGCACGATCGAGTTCGATCGTGAAAAGGCGGAGATCCGCCTGGCGGCGGACGACGAGTTTCGGATGGACGCGCTGGTGGACGTCCTCCAATCGCGCATGATCAAGCGGGGCGTTCCCGTCAAGAACATGAAAGTGGGTGACATCGAGCGGGCCACCGGCCAGTCGGTGCGCCGAACGGTGGCACTCACCCAGGGCATTCCCCAGGACATCGCGAAGAAGATTATCAAGAGCATCAAGGACAGCGGACTCAGGAAGACGCAGGCCACGATTCAGGGCGACGAGATCAGGGTCACCAGTCCGTCCCGCGACGACCTGCAGTCGGTGATCGCCCATCTCAGGGGCGAGGACTTCGGGATCGAGCTGCGGTTTGGCAACTACCGGGGCTAGGCGGGTGGGCGGCGCGCTCCGGCTTGCCGGTTGGGCAAGCGGCGCAGCGGTAGCAGGGGCGTTGATCTGGCTGGGGCTCGGAAGCTGCGCGCCGGCAGCGGAGTCGGGTGTGCCGGCCCCGACTCCGGTAGCTCCGGGGCGGGCGGAGCCGATCCTGGCGGGCTCGGAGCCCGAGGTTCGGGTGGGGCTGGCAGTCGGGGCGTCGACGGGGACGATCGGTGGCGGGGGCGGACTCACCGTCACCGATCCCGGAGGCTCCTCCCTCGCGCGGATCGCTCCCGGCGAGACCTGGCGTCTGGCGATTACCGGCTCCGGCCTGGCCGTGGTGAGTCCCGCCGGAGGGAGTTCCACTCCGTCCACGCAGCTCGGCGTGGTTGCGGACGACAGCGGGACGCCGATTCTCGTGAATGGACGCCCGTATCACGGCGTCGTGACGGTGCTCCGCGATCGGACCGGTATGACAGTGGTGAATCGCGTGCCGATGGAGGCGTATCTCCAGGGCGTCGTATCGGCCGAAATGGGCCGGCGGAACCTGGCGGAGCAGGAGGGGCTTCGCGCACAGGCGGTGGTTTCCCGCACCTATGCGCTCCGAAACCTGCACCGATGGGACGCCGACGGATTCGATCTTTACTCGAGCATCGCCGATCAGGTGTATGGGGGGGTCGCCTCGGAGACGCCTGAAGGGCTCGAGGCGGTGGCCGCCACCCGCGGCCAGATCCTCACCTATGGCGGCGCCCCTATCGACGCCTTCTTCTATTCCACGTGCGGAGGCCGCACCGCCGATGGCACCGAGATCTTCCGCGCCGCCGAACGGCCCTATCT
>JBOHSC010000325.1:0-2374 GCA_050733115.1 Gemmatimonadales bacterium | reverse complement strand
TCTGGAGGCCACACCCTCCGACCACCGCCTCCTCGGCGCCGAGGAGCTACAACTGGGCTGGCGGCTGGCGTGCCAGGCCCGGGTGCAGCACGACACCGTCTGCCAGGTTCCCGCCCTGATGCGCGTGCCCAAGGCGGCCACCATGGGCGTGGGCCGCCTGGTACTGCTGGGGCCCAACGTCCAGAAGATCTACCTCGAGCTCGGCGAGCCCGCGCTTCACGACCAGCGCAGCGACCACGACCGCCTGAAGGACGCGCTGATCGCCGAGGGGTACGGCATGCAGGCGAACCTGGCGGTGCTGCGGGAGCTTCCCGCGATCCTGCGACGGGCCGACTTCAAGGTGACGGCAGTGTTGGCGGGAGAGGACCTCATCGCGGTCGAGCCGGGGGATACCTCACGGAAGAGCTACGGCGTAGCGTTCGACATCGGGACCACGACCGTCGTCGCGACCCTGATGAACCTCGGAACCGGGATGTCGGAAGGCGTGGTCAGCACCCTCAACCGCCAGGCTCCGAGCGGGGCCGACGTCATCGCGCGCATCAGCCACGCGATGGTGGGGGCCGCGGAGCGGGAGGAACTGCGGGTGGCGATCCTCAACACCGTGAACGACCTCCTGCGGGAGCTGTACGAGAGCACCGGCGTGGGCCGGGAGTCGGTCTACGAGGCGATGGTGGTCGGCAATGCCACCATGCTGCACCTGCTCCTCGGGGTCGATCCGGAGGCCATCGGCGTGAGTCCGTTCATCCCGGCCTTCCGGCACCAGCTCTGTCTGCGCGCCGGTGAGGCCGGCGTCGAGATCCATCCCAATGGCCAGGTGCAGACGCTGCCCTTGATTGGGGCGTATGTGGGCGCGGATATCGTCGCCGGCGTACTCGCATCGGGCCTGGCGCAGGACTCGAAGCTCAGGCTCCTGGTGGACGTGGGCACGAACGGCGAGATCGTGCTGGGCTCGTCCCGGCGCCTGCTGGCCACTGCGGCCCCCGCGGGGCCGGCGTTCGAAGGCGGCCAGATACGCTGCGGCATGAGGGCCGCGGACGGCGCGATCGAGGGCGTCGCCCTCGGCGAAGAGGTCTCGCTCCAGGTCATCGGGGGGAACCTACGGCCCGTGGGCATCTGCGGCTCCGGCCTGGTCGACATCGTCGCTCAGCTGCGGCTGGCAGGGTTACTGGACATCTCTGGACGTCTCCTGACGCCCGAGGAAGTGCCCGACCACCCGCTGCGGGACCACCTGATCGAGGTCGACCGGGTGCGCGCGTTCCGGCTCACCAACGACGTCTACCTGACCCAGAAGGACATCCGGGAGCTGCAGTTCGGCAAGGGATCCATCGCCGGCGGCATCAAGGTTCTGATGGACATCATGGGTGTCACGGCCGACGACCTGGACGAGGTGCTGCTGGCCGGCTCGTTCGGCACGTACATCAACCCGGAGAGCGCCCGGGTGATCGGGCTGGTTCCATGGGTGCCCGTAGAAAAGATCCTCTCGGTGGGCAACGCCGCGGGCGAAGGGGCCAAGATGGCCCTCCTGTCCTTCCGCGAGCGGGAGGTGGCGTGCGAGCTGCCGGCTGCCATCGAGTACGTCGAGCTGTCCGGGCGTGCCGACTTCAACGACAGCTTCGTCTCGGTCCTTCCGTTCGCCGATCTGGAGGTGGAGGCGCGGAGGCCATGAAGAAGCCGCTCGCGTTTCTGACCTGCGGCGCCTTGCGCAGGGAGGTCCGGTTCCTGATTCGGGCCCGCGGCTGGGAGGCCGACGTCTATCCAGTCCCGGCCCTCCACCACCTCGTTCCCAAGCTGATCGTCTCCACGGTACGGGCCCGGCTGGAGTCGCTGCGGGACCAGTACGAGCGCTTCATCGTGGTCTACGGTGATTGCGGCACTGCCGGAGCCCTGGACGAGGCGCTCCAGGGATTCCCGGCCGTGCGGCCGGCCGGCCCCCACTGCTATCAGATGTTCGCCGGTCAGGATTTCGACCGCATTCTCGACGAGCGGCCCGGGACGTTCTTCCTCACCGATTGGCTCATTCGAGCCTTCGAACGAGCTGTCGTTGAGGCTCTTGGGCTCGACCGCTACCCCGAGCTCCATGAGATGTATTTCGGCAACTACACCCACCTGCTCTACCTGCAGCAGTTTTCCGATGGGGGGCTGGAGGAGGGCGCCAGGCGTATCGCGACGTACCTGGGACTGCCTCTGGAGATTCGCCACGTGGGGCTCGGCGATCTCGAGAGACGCCTGATCGAGCTGGTCGAGCAGCCGGCCGAGGTGAGGAGTGCCGCGGGTTGAGCGAGGTGTTCCGGGAATTGCGGAAGAAGGAGTATCTCAACATCGCGGGCGCGGCCCAGCCGCTCAAGAGCCCCGTCTCCCTCGAGACCCTCCGGAA
>JBOHSC010000324.1:0-5707 GCA_050733115.1 Gemmatimonadales bacterium | reverse complement strand
GGGGGGCCCGGTTGGGGCCCCCCTCTCGACGTACCAGGCGGGCTATTCTAGGGGATGATCACGGGAGGGCCGTAGGGGACGACCACGGTACCGCCGTACGGCCTCGGGAGAAAGATCCCGTAGCAGGTGTCGTCATCGCCAATCAGGATCCAGGGATGGGTCACGAAGGTGGACTGCACGTAGCTCTGATTTGGTTCCAGCACCATGTAGGGGAAATTCAGGCCGCCCCCTCCGATACTGGTGGGAAATTCCCGCTGCCCACTGAAGTTCAACCAGTATACCGAGACCGATTGGTCCGTGTGGTTGACGAAGGTCACGTCGACCGGCGTATCGGAATTCAGTGACCTGATGCCTTCAGGGTTCGCTTCGCTATTCTCTTCATCGCACGAGAGGGGCGCTATATCACCCTCCGTCACCCCGAACGGGCTGAGCGAGCGCGCCAATCCGCCGAGACCGCTCTTGCCGGTGGCGACGGCGGCCAGCGCAGGCTCCGGCAACAGCAGCGCTTGGGCGGCGGCCCTGATGCTCCGCCCGGCTGCGCCCCAGTCGAGCAGTGAGAGCCGCTTCACGCTGAACCCCTCTTCTTCATCGCAGATCAGCCCGAGGGGATCCGTACTGGCCTGCTGCAGCACCTCGAACACGCCGGGCGACACCAAATGCGCAACCGCCGGCGAGTCGAACCCGCCCAACACGTCGTCGTCTACACAGAAGCCGACCAGTGCAGTGAGATTCCCGGACAACGTGTGAGTGCCGGACGCATTGGATGCCGTGACGTCGTAGAACGGCGCGACGACCCCCGCCGGAAACGGACTCGGCATATCGGGGCGCTTGAATATCGTGATCACCGTGGGATTCGGAAAACTGCCCGCGGGAATCCGTGTGCCGCCGCTGTCGCTGTTCGTATTGAGGAACAGCTCGTCGCCGGTGTAGACGCCGACGCCGAAGTTTCCGGTGGCGATCGCGCTGCTCGGCACATTGGGCGATCCCAGCCCCACCGCGGAGTACAGCGCGTTGGTCAACGTGCTCACGCGCTGGCTCGAGTCCAGCGTCTTCTTCCCGATTAGCTTGTACGCCTGGAACTGCTGGTTCATCCAATTCACGAACGCCACGACACCCTTCTGTGCGTCGGTTGGCTTGCAGACCGTCCAGAGCGCGCCGATGGACACCATCTTCAACAGCGCCTGAGCCTGCAGCCCTCCGGTGACGGGGAAAATCTTGATGATCTGGGTCGTGAGCGAGAGGACCGGGAAGGGTGTTGGCCGGCAGCGCACCACCGCGGCCTCGGGGCCCGGCGCGGATGGTGCGGTGGTGTTGTCGTTACTACAGGCAGAAAGGGTAAGCGAACCGGCAAGTGCCAACAGGACCAGACGACGCATACGTCCTCCTCCAGATCTGCATGCCGTTCCCCGCCGACGCGGAGTTTCCACGATGGGGGTGCGGCGCTATTGACTCACGAAAGGTGACTAGAAATGCACCGTGACGAAGCCATGTCAAGATAGTGCAGAAACTTGCACTCGCCCATCCTGACACGACTTAGCGCCCGCGAACGAGTGTCTGGAAGGCCGAATCGTCCTGCAGCCCCCGGAACCACCACCCCGGATCGTCGGACAGCGTCGCCCTGCGATCGGGGTTCACCGCCAGGTACACCTTGAGCGCCTTGAGCGCCTCCGCCTTGTCGTTCAACAGCATCCGGACGAACGCCTCGATGTAGAGCAGATCCCGAGTCGGGTCCACATCGGGATTGCCTCGCGACCCCTCGGCCACATGGCGGGCGCTGTCGGCCAGACCCTTGCGCGCCAGCACCGCGGCCACTGCCATTCGCGCCTTGAGCTTCTCGAACTGCCGCCCGCCGGCCGGAGCCAGCTTCGCCAGGCTGTCGGCGAGCACCCAGGCGAGGGTCACATCCGGTTCCTTGGCCCTCGACGTCATCAGCCACAACTGGCAGCTCACGAACTTGAAGTCGTTGGGAAAGCGGCGCTGTCCCTCCTGGCACCATCGCGACGCATCGGTAAACTGGCCCAGGTCGTACGAGGCGAGAAAGAGGCGGGAGAGCACCTGGTCGGCGTTGCTGAGGTACGCGTCTTCCTCGTACGCCCGCCGCGCCGCGAGGGCGGCGTCGGTCTCGCCGCCGGTCTGATTGTATAGATGGCTGAGGACCGCCCACGCCCCCGCCTGCGCCGGCCGGATCCGAACCGACGACTCGAGATCGGTTTGCGCGTTCTTGAGCAGCTCCTTGGCCGCTGCTGGCTCCGGCTCGAGCGCGAGCAGCCAGCTCCAGTAGCGCAGCGTGCCGCGTGCCTCGAGCGCGTCCGGGTTTTGCGGATCGCGCGCGAGGGCACTGTCGGCGAAGCTCTCGCCCTTGACGATCCACGGCTTTGCCGCGAGCGGGTCGTCCACGGCGAGCCTGGAGCGCCTGTACCCAATGACCGCGCGACCCACGAGGGGCTCCGCCCACTTCGGGTCGATCGCCTGGGCACGGGCGTAGATGGAGTCGGACATGTCGTAGGCGTGCGCGACCGCCCCCGTCGTGTCTCCCTTTGCCACCAGCGCCTCGGCCTGCTTTCCCGCCGCCTCGGCTCGCTGGACCAGCACCCACGCCTCGGGACTCGTGGTACCCGCGCGCTGCTCGCGAATGCGGATCTCCTGGCCGAGTCGCACCCGAATGAGACCGGCCACTCGCTGCGCTAGGGTGTCGCGAACGGCGAGCAGATTTCCCGCCGGCTGCTCGAAGCTGGCACGTTGGAAGTCGACGCCGCTACCGCCATCCACCAGCCGCACCGTCACCCGGAGGCGGCCCGCGTTCTGTTCGACGCTTCCTTCCACCAGTGTCCCGACCTTGAGTGTCCGTGCGACGCTGTCGGGTGGGATTGAATCGCTGCGGAAGGCGGCGACGCCGTTGCTCGAGATCACGCTCAGCCCCGGGACCTCGTCGAGCTGTCCGATCAGGCCTTCGGTGAGGCCGCTGGCCACGTAGGCGAGTGAGTCGCTGCCGGTCGGGCTCTCGAAGTACCGTACCGCGATGCGATGAGGATCGAATCCGTCTGCCGATGCCTTCGCCGCTGCCGCACTGACGGCCCCTCTCTGGCGCCAGAGCATCCAGCCTCCCGCGGCCGCCAGCAGCACCACGACTGCGCCCCCTGCGATCCACGCCGCCTTCCGGTTTGGCTTGGGCGGCTGGAGGATGGGAGTGACGACGGTCCCGGTCGGAACCCGCCGCGAGGCGGTGGCCGCGCGACGCGCCGCCGTCCGCTGCATCGTGACGTCGGCCTCCGCCTCGCTCAGCGCCTCGACCATCTCCTGCATCGTCTGGAACCGGTCAGCCGGCGTCTTCTCGAGCGCGCGCAACACGATGTCTTCGACCTCGTCCGGTATCGACGAGCGCACCACCTGCAGGCTCGGCACTCTCTCCATGGAATGGCGGGCCATGATGGCCATCGCGTTCGGGCCGGTGAAAGGCGGCTGGCCGATCAGGAGCTCGTAGAGCACGCAACCAAGGCTGTAGACATCGCTTCGGGCATCCACCCGGTCGCTGCCGAGCGACTGCTCCGGACTCATGTAGTACGGCGTGCCGATTGCCATGCCCGTCTGAGTCAGCTTTTCGCCGCCGGCTTCGCTGACCGCGCGCGCGATGCCGAAGTCGGCAACGAGCGCGTGCCCGCCGAGGAGGAGGATGTTTTCGGGCTTGATGTCGCGATGGACGATGCCGCGCTCGTGGGCGTACTGCAGCGCTTCGGCGGCTTCTCGTGTAATGCGGAGCGCGTCGTGCAGCGGCAGCTGCTGCTCACGGTCGAGCCGGTGCCGGAGCGACTCACCCTCGACGAACGGCATGACGTAATAGAGAAGCCCCTCCGTCTCACCCGAGTCGTAGAGGCCGAGGATGTTGGGATGCTGGAGGGTTGCGGCAACGCGGATTTCGCGAAGGAAGCGGTCTCCACCGAGAGAGGCGGAGAGCTCGGGGCGGAGCACCTTGATGGCGACGGACCGCTCGTGCTTTAGGTCCCTGGCAAGGAAGACCGTCGCCATTCCTCCTTCGCCAGCCTGGCGCTCGAGGATATAGCGATCGCCCAACGCAGATCGGAGTCGGTCGATCGGAGCGGTCAAGTCGGCGACCTCGGGGCAGGGGGAAGGCTGCTCCAAGATAAGCCGCTCCGAGTGAGGTCTCTACCCGACGGTGGCTGGTGTGATAGCGTCTCGCATGGCCGAGGCCGACTCCCACCGGTCCGCCGGGGTCTTCGCAAGCGCCCGTGCGATGGCGCCTGAGATAGCCTCGGGAAGCTCCGGCCGCAGAGTGCGAAGGTCGGGCGCGGGCTGGGTGAGGTGAAGCTGGAGCACCACGGCCTCGTTCCGGTTGGTGAAGGGCGGCTGGCCGGCGAGGGACTCGAAGAGGACGCATCCGAGGGAGTAGAGATCGCTCCGGTGGTCGATCTCCTGGAGGGCGGAGATCTGCTCGGGACTCATGTATGTCGAGGTGCCCACCGCGATTCCCGACCGGGTGAGGCGGTCCTTCCCCGAAGCCGAGACGGCGCGCGCGATTCCGAAGTCGAGGAGGACGGCGCCGTCGGGGGACATGACGACGTTTTCCGGCTTCACGTCGCGGTGAATGATGCCGTGCCCGTGCGCGTGTTCGAGCGCGCCGAGCAGGTCACTGGCGAGCCTCAGCGTGTCGCCGAGGGAGAGCCGGTGGTGCTGGGTGAGGTATTCGCGGAGAGTCGGGCCCTCCACGTACGTCATGACGTAGAAAACGAGCCACTCACGCTCCCCGGAGTCGAGGAGGCGGGCGATGTTGGGATGGCTGAGCTGGGAGGTGAGTCGGACTTCCCGGAGGAACCGGTCGGCAGCGACGCTGACGAGCAGCTCCGGATGGAGGATCTTGAGAGCGACATGGTGGCCGTCGGGATGGCGCGCCAGATAGATGCGCGCATTCCCGCCTTTGCCGATCTCCCGCTCCACTTCGTACCGCCCATGAAACGCCTGGCGGACGAGCGCCAGCATGTCACGCGGCATGTCCACGACCTTCGACGGGGTACTCCTCAATGGTCGCGGCTGGAGCAGCGGGACGCAAGGTGCCGCCTATAGCAGAATGTCGCTCCTGATCCGGCGCCGGATCCCCCACCAGAGCGATCCCCAGACATTCGATCGGCGAAGGGTGACACTCGCCTCCCCCGTCCTTCCAGCCCGCACATCGGCTCCAACCGGCAGCGCCACCCGGACTTCCACCGCACCAGAGTCTCCCGCCGACGCCGGGGCCACGCTGCCGATCACCGTCGTCATCCGCTTGCCGCCGGCATGAAAGAAGAGGTGCAGCGGTTGACTCGGGCGCACCAGCGTACTGCCCGGCCCGGCGAGCGCCACGCGAACCTCGACTGAGTCCGGAAGCCCAAGCTGGATCAACGGTTGCCCACGGTCAACCCAGCGCCCAACCATCTCCTCGGGACGGGGCGTCAGCACCGTGCCGCCGGCCACCGCCCTGAGGGTGAGATTTTCCCTGTCGGCCGTGAATCCGGCGAGTCGGGCAGCCTCTCCCGCGCGCTCCGCCTCCAGCCTGGCCACCTCGGCCGACCTTCCTGCCGCTCTCGCCTGGCTTTCCCGGGCGGAGAGGGAGTCGGAGCGGCGCTGGGCCACGAGGGCGTTCCGCTCGAGATCGAAATCCCTGATCTCGAGCAGCGGCGCTCCTACCACCACCTCCGTACCCTGGCGTGCGTAGACT
>JBOHSC010000323.1:0-3310 GCA_050733115.1 Gemmatimonadales bacterium | reverse complement strand
CCCCTGCATGGCGCATTACAACTCCCATCCCGGACAAGACTTAACTCATGTATAGCATCCGCGATCAACAGCCGTGCCGTTTCGGACTGTGATGGGGGGGCTGGACAGCCGGTGGGGGGTCGGAGCTACACTGGCTGTACGCCCCCCGCACGCGGGACCGGCGTGTTTGCATCCTCCGACCAAGCGGGGGGTCCACTCTCGCAACTGACTTTCTCCTTGAGTTGCGAGCCCCCATCAGCGGCGGGGGCGAGGAGGCTCAGCCTCCGGACCGAGTGCCGCGCCAACAATGAAAAGAGGAGTGTGTGAAAGTCCTGATGTTAGGCGCCGGCGCGGTGGGGACCGTGTCCGCCCTAAAATTCGTGCAGGAGGCGGTGCTTGAGAAACTCGTCATCGCCGACGCGGTGTCCGCCCGCGCATCC
This sequence comes from Gemmatimonadales bacterium, assembly GCA_050733115.1. Classification (GTDB taxonomy): domain Bacteria; phylum Gemmatimonadota; class Gemmatimonadetes; order Gemmatimonadales; family GWC2-71-9; genus CAVVWJ01. The sequence goes on along the minus strand of JBOHSC010000323.1, from coordinate 2,891 downwards.
CTCCTAGCGGACCGGCTCAACGACCCTCGGGTTTCCGCGTTGCAGCTCGACGCCGGCAATCGAGACCACGTCGCCCGAACGATTCGGGAGACTGGCGCCACCATCGTTCTCAATGCGGCCCTCCCCGCGACCAATATCGAAGTCATGCGCGCCTGCCTGGCGGCCGGCTGCCATTACATCGATCTGGCCAGCGGCGGCACGGACGACGACGGCATCCCCAAGATGGATGACCAGTTCGCCCTCGACGCCGATTTCAAGGCGACCGGCCGGATCGCCCTTCTCGGCATGGGTGCCGATCCGGGAACGACGAATGTCTACGCTGCCTACGCGCGCAAGCATCTGCTCGACACCGTGACGGAGCTCAGGGTGCGCGACGGCGACAATTCGGTTTGCCAGGGGCACAACGGATTCGTGGCGGCCTTCAGTCCCTGGGTGTTCATCGACGAATGCCTGTGCAAGGCGGTCTCCTTCCGTGACGGCAGGTATCATCTCGAGGAGCCCCTCACCGGGTTCGAGCCCTTCGATTTCCCGGAGCTCGGCGTCCTCAACTGCTATTACGTGGACCACGAGGAGTCGAAGACCATGCCGCGGTTCTTCCCCGATGCGCGCGTGGTGGACTTCAAGCTCTGCATGGACGACATGACGGTGGAGACGCTGCGGGTGATGAAGCGGCTGGGGCTGTCCGGGAAGGGGCGCGTTCGGGTCGGCGACGCGTCGATCGCCCCGCGCGACCTGGTCGTGTCGCTCCTGCCCGATCCGAAGGACCTGGCCGGACGGATGCGCGGCCAGACGTGCGTGGGCACGCTGGCCAAGGGTATGAAGAACGGCCAGCCGCGGGCATTCTACATCTACAGCGTGGCCGATCATGAGACGGCGTACCTCGAGCTGGGCGTGCAGGCGACTGCGTATCAGACGGGCATTCCTCCCGTCATCGCGGCACGGCTCATCAATGACGGGCGCTGGACCGGCCCGGGAGTGCGCTCGCCCGAGGAGTTCGATCCCGATCCGTTCATGGAGCGGCTCGCGCGCGAGGGGATGCCGTGGCACGTGCGCGATGACTCGGCCCGGAGCGAGCTTCCACGGGTCAGGGCGCTGGGTGCCCGCGAAATCGTAGCGGCGTAGGGTTCACCGCAGAGGCGCAGGAACACCGCAGAGGAGCTCCGCGTTCCCTGCGCCTCTGCGGTGAATTTTTCGCTGTAGATTGATTCAAGCCCAATTCAGACACCCGGAGACTCTGGCACGGTGAGGTAGCGGATGACTAGCACGGCGACATCGAAGACCAAAGCCCGCAAATCCGAAGTCACCCACTTCAAGATGTACATCGACGGGAAGTTCGTGGACGCCAAGGGCGGGAAGACCTTCGACGTCTATGACCCCTCCACCGAGGGGGTGATCGCTACCTGTCCGGCGGCCGGCCCCGAGGACGTCGATCGCGCGGTGAAGGCGGCCCACCGTGCCTTCTACGACGGCTGGCGCGCCGTCACCGCCCAGGAGCGGGGACGTGTGCTCTTCCGCATCGCCGAGCGCATTCGCGCCCGCCGTGCGGAGCTGGCCGAGCTCGAGACCGTCAACTCGGGCAAGCCGATCGTGGAGTCCGAGTACGACATGGACGACGCCGCGACCTGCTATGAGTACTACGGGGGTCTCGCCACCAAGATCAACGGCGAGGTCCTGCCGGTTCCCGCCGACGCCGTCGCCTTCGCCATGCGCGAGCCGATCGGTGTGGCCGGACAGATCATCCCCTGGAACTACCCACTGCTCATGGCGGGGTGGAAGATCGCGCCCGCCCTTGCTGCCGGCTGCACCATCGTCATCAAGCCGGCGGAGCAGACTCCGCTCAGCCTTCTTCGGCTCGCCGAGGACTTCGAGGCGGTGGGATTGCCCCCGGGGGTGGTCAACGTCGTCACCGGCGATGGCCCCGTCGGCGGCGGGGCCATCGTGAAGCACTTGCAGGTGCGGAAGATCGCCTTTACCGGGAGCGCCGCGGTCGGCAAGCTCATCATGCGCGAGGCGGCCGATCAGCTCAAGCGAGTCTCGCTCGAGTTGGGCGGCAAGTCGCCCAACATCTTCTTCAGCGACGCCGACTTCGAGAACGCGGTCGACGGCGCTCTCTTCGGCACCTTCATCAATCAGGGCGAGGTCTGTTCTGCGGGGAGCCGAGTGCTGGTCCAGAAGGACATCTACCGGAAGTTCGTGGACGCGGCGGCGGCCAAGGCGAAGACGATCAAGCTTGGCCGGGGCATGGACCGGGAGACCAAGATGGGGCCGCTCGTGAGCGAGGAGCAACGCGACCGGGTGGCGGGATATCTCAAGGTGGGCCGCGGGGAGGCGAAGGTGGCCGCCGGGGGCGGGACCCCGAAGCAGTTCGACAAGGGATGGTATGTCGAACCCACGATTTTCTACGACGTGGACAACTCCGCGAAGATCGCTCAGGAAGAGATCTTCGGCCCGGTGATGAGCGTCATCCCGTTCAAGGACGAAGCCGACGCCATCCGGATCGCCAACGCCACACCCTACGGGCTGGCCGCAGCGGTATGGACCCGCGACATCTTCAAGGCGTTCCGGGTGGTCAAGGCGCTCGAGGCCGGCATCGTCTGGGTCAACCACATGCAGCCGACCTTTGTCGAAGCGCCGTGGGGCGGCTACAAGGCCTCGGGATTCGGCCGGGAGCTGGGCCACTGGGGCGTCGAGGAATACCTCGAGACCAAGCAGGTCTTCATCAATCTCGACGAGAAGCCGATCGGCTGGTATTGATCCGCGGCGGGCCAGTCTGACTCGGCGAGACAAACTGGCCCGCCTCTCTCCTCCATCTGACGCCGACAGCCCTCCTCCGCTGTGCCCATCCGGCTCGGCAACCTCATTAGCCACCCGTAGTTGGGTCCTCGCGACAG
>JBOHSC010000322.1:0-6523 GCA_050733115.1 Gemmatimonadales bacterium | reverse complement strand
GCGACGCCAGATCGGCCTGCACCACCTCGGCGGCGGGAGCACCGGCGGCCGCAATCTCGTCGGCCACCTCGGCCCCGTCCGCCATCTTCCGGCAGATGAGAATCGGGGTGGCGCCGAGCTTGGCCAGGCCCACGGCGGTGGCGCGCCCGATGCCTCGGGTGGCGCCGGTGACGACGCAGACGCGCCCGGTGAGATCGGAGAGGGAGGGTCCGTCGCGCATGCTACCTGAGCTCGGTTGCGAAGAAGGCGAGGGTGGTATCGAAGACCACCTCGAGGGCGGGAGTGGTCCCCGCCCAGGGATGCGCCGCACCGAAGGTGTGACCCGCGCCTTCTATCGCGAGGAAGCTGGTGCCTGGCCGGCGGCCTAGAGCGGCGAGGAGCTCGCCTTCGGCGAGACTCACCGCCTCGTCATCGGTTCCATGCAGAAGCAGCCACGGTACCGAGATGCGTCCGGCCGCCGCCTCGATGTCGAGCGCGGTGCGGTTCCGGTCGATATCATCGAGGATGTCGGTGTAGAGCGGTAACACTTCACCTGTTCGTGCGTTCCTTACGTCGTGGACCCCCGACTCCCGCCACCGCTTCTTCTCGGCCGGTTGCCAGCGTTCCACCGTCGAAATCGCCGCCCACGTAGCCAGAGCGCGGACTCTCGGGTCACGCGCGGTGTAGAGTATGGCCACTCCTCCCCCGCGCGAATGGCCCACCAGTCCGAGGCTCGATGGCGCCGCGACCTCCAGCTCGCCACCGTGCAGGGCGGCAACGACTCTCTTGAGGTCCTCGAACTCGGCGGAGAAGGTGTTGTGCGCGAAGCGGTCGGCATGGGCAAAGCTGCCGGCGTGGTCCACGCCGCTGCCGCTGAAGTTGAGGGAAACGGAGGTGAATCCGGCGCGGGCGAGTCGGTCCGCGAACGGCGGCCACATTCCCCACTCCTTGAATCCCTTGAAGCCGTGCGCCGCAACGACGGCCGGCCGGGGTGAGCTCCGTCCTCCGGCACGCACGTCCACGCTGATCTCGCCGAGGACGCCGGGGACGCGATGCCGGGTAAGGGTGGGCGTGGCCATGGTGCAAGCTATCCCCTCAGGCAACCGCCGGTGCGACGATCTCGAGAATCCCCCGGCCGGCATCCAATCTCGCGCGAACGCCCAGGGGCAGTGTCCACTGCGCGTCGATGTGCCCGAACGGGAAGCCGATGGCGACGGGAACGCCGAGCGGCAGGAGATATTGCCCGAGCAGCTCATCGAATCCGAATGCGCCATCGGGGGTGTGGCGCTCTATCTCTGTGAATCGTCCCACCGCGACGCCGGCAAGACGGGACAGCGCACCGACCGCGCGGAGGTGGGCAAGTATCCGATCCACCCGGTAGAGATCCTCGTTCACGTCTTCCAGCACCAGGATCGCGCCGTCGAGGTCGGGAAACCAGCGAGTGCCGATGAGGCATTGCAGCAGGGAGAGGTTTCCGCCCGCCAGTGTCCCTTCCGCAATCCCTTCGCGCAGCGGGATGACGCGGTCGTTACGAGGGACGAGTACATCCAACGGGGCCGGGAGCGGCTCGAGCACACCCGCGGGCTCGGCCCGGGTGAGCACCCGCTCGAAGTGGCGCCGGCTGAACGCCGGCATCGGATTGCGCGCCACGGGGGCGTGATATGCCACCACTCCCGCCATGCGGGTGACGCCGGCGAGCAGCGCCGTGATGTCGGAAAAACCGATGACGGCCTTGGGACGCCGGACCAGCGCGTCGAAATCCACGCCGTCGAGGACCCGGGTCACCCCATAGCCGCCGCGGAGGCACCAGACGGCGTCGATGCCGTCATCGCCAATGGCGTCATTGAGGTCGGCCAGCCGCTCAGCATCGGTTCCCGCCAGGTAGCCGAATCGGCCTGCCGCGTGGAGGCCCACGACCGGTTCGTAACCCAGCGCACAGCAGAGCTCGCCTGCTCTCGCTATATCGTCTCGTTCCAGAAGGGGCCCGGCCGGTGCAACCAACGCGACTCGACTTCCGCGTCTGAGCCTAGGAGGGCATACGATAGGTTTTGACCCCATTGACGCTCCGCGGTTAGATTCTCCGCACCTCTATGAGCGGAGGGCGATAGTGCGCGCTTCGCAGCCCACCCTGTTACTCGCTGCTGGCCGTGTCATCTCCGAGTCCCGGGACATCATGGTGTCCCAGTGGATCAACTGGCTCGGCGACAGGATCACCTCGGCACCTACGATATCACGCCGGCTCGTCGAGCGGGAGTTTGGCCTGCTCCTCGACGTCATCAGCGAGATGGTCGGGCCGCTGCGGCGTGAAGTCAACGGCATCTGGCTCGACGTGTGCGAGCACTATGGGCGCATCGCGTCAACCCGGGGGCTGGCGGCCGGCGAGGTGGTCGATGAGCTGCAGTTTCTCCGCGAGCTGCTCATTCGCCATCTGGCACCGGTCATCACCGTCATGCGCGCCCGCCAGAGCATGGCGATCATGCTTCGTCTCAACCGGGTGATCGACAAGGGCGTCGCGGTGGCGGTGGTGGGCTACACCGATGCGCTGATCGCCACTCTCTTCGCCCAGAACGGTGTTCCCGCCGCCGGCTCGGAGTACGACGTCGCCGAAGTCGACCGCCAGCTCGAGGCCCTCGAGCAGAAACTCAATACCATCATCAAGCGGCGCCAGCGCCAGCGCTAGCCGCCGGCGGCCGCCCCCGATGACGCTCCTGGAGCTGCTGCCGGCCCTCCCGTGGCTGGCGCCGTTCGCCGGACTGGTGCGTCTGGCCCGCGCCAAGCCGAGTTTGTCCGACGTGGCCCCTGCCTCGGGTGAACTGGTCTCCATCATCATCCCTGCCCGCAACGAATCCGGCAATATCGACAACGTGGTCCGCTCGATTCTCCGGTCGGCGTACCACCCGTTCGAAGTGCTGGTGGTGGACGATCGCTCCACCGACGACACCGCGGCTCTGGCCGGGCGGCTTGCCGGAGAGGACTCGCGCGTGCGGCTCATGCGCGGGGCGGAGCTGCCAGAGGGATGGTTTGGAAAGCCGTGGGCATGCGTGCAGGGCTACCGGGCCGCCCGCGGCAATATCCTCCTCTTTACCGATGCCGACACCCGGTACCAGCCGGAGCTGCTCGGCAGGGCGGTAGGAGCGCTGCGGGAAGTGAGGGCCGATCTGGTGACAGTGGCGCCGCACCAGCGCTGCGAAACCTTCTGGGAGCGGATCGTCATGCCGCAGATCTGGCTACTCCTCGGTCTGCGCTATCACCCCGACAGTGTCAACCACGCGCGGCGAGAGCGTGATGTGATCGCCAACGGCCAGTTCATCATGACGACGCGCGAGGCGTACGAGGCCGTAGGGACTCACGCCGCGGTCGGCCACGAGGTGGTCGAAGACCTCGCGCTGGCCCAAGCGTACTTCCGGAAGGGCCGGAAGCTGCACTTCGCCTTTGCGGACCAACTGATGGAAACGCGAATGTATACGAATCTCGCCGAGCTGACCGAGGGGTGGTCGAAGAATGTCTATCTCGGCGGGCGGCGCTCATTCCCTCAGGAACCGCTGCTGCGTGCGCTGGTTCCAGCCATGCTCGCCGCGGGCATCGGCTTCTGGCTCGTGCCGCTGGCCGTCCTGATGGTGAGCCGAGGTCACGGCGGGATTGGAGCGGCCGCGATTGCCGCGACGGCGCTCTCGGCGGTCTTCTGGATGCTGGTCTCGCTCGGAATGCGGATCCCGGCGGCTTACGGTCTCGGATATCCGCTTGGCGCGGCGATGGCGCTCTTCATCGTGGCGCGCTCCACGTGGCGAGGGCAACGAAAGGTGGTCTGGAGAGGGCGGACCTACGGGAAGGGCTAGCTGCCCCCGATCCGGTTCACGACCACATTCTGCGCGGGGATGCGGGCGCCGAGGAGACGGCCGCTGGGATCTATCTTGAGGTGGTACTCGACGGTGCCGATCGCCATAGTGAGGGAGTCGGCACCGAGCGCAGAGACCTTTCCGTTGATCGTCTGACCCCCACCTAAATTGAAGAGCGGCACCTCCGACGCTGCGCTGCTCGAGCGCGCCTGGCGCACCGCCTGTTCCAGCAGGGCGAACGAGAGGTTGAGATAGGGAATCGCCCCGCGCCGGGTGCCGAAGACGTAGGTCTTGAGTCCGGTCCTGTTCGCCTCGTCGACGGCGGCGCTGTCGTCCTTGAAAACCACGCGCGCGCGGTTGACGATCTTCGCCTTGACCCTGCCGCTGTCCGCATCCTCCCTCACGGTCAACTCGATCAGCGGGACCGATCCGTCGGGCGCCAGTACGGCGCTGTAGTGCTGCGACGTGGCGGCGGCATTCCGGAGGACGAGAGTGCCTTCGATGGCCGTCGCTGTGCGGGCGAACTGCTCGGTGGCGACGGTGTCGTTGGAGTGGCTGATGATGAAAGTGCCGCTGTCGGCCACGGTCTGGGCGTACATGCGGATGGGTGTCAGGCCGGCGGCGAGCGCCAGGCCGATGGGAAAGTGTGGGGTCATGGGTGGAGGATATCCGATGATACGTCCCGGGTGAAGATGGTGCCTACCGGAGCCGGTGCCGCAGCTACGCTGTGCGCTTCCGAAACGGGGAGCGGCGCTGGTGGAGCTGAAGCGTATCCTGCGGGACATCAGAGCCTTGAAGGATCTTCAAACGCTTCTCGCCGCCCTGGGCCATCAGCCGCTCAGTCACCCCGTCCCGGGGCTCGGCGGCCTGCGGAGCGCAACGGAGGCGATGGTAGTCGGGCAGGCGGGAAGCTTTCCCTGGTTCGCGCTGGACAGCGGCCAGCCCGAGCGAGCCGCGAGGAGCATGGCCCGGCGGCTCGCGTCCAGAGGACGATCGGCCGGAGTCATCGCGCTCGATGCCGGAGCGCGGCGCATTGCTCTTTCGGTTGCGTTCGACGGCACACCGGTGCTGGCAGTCTCGCTCGACAGTCCCGGCTCTCTGGCGCTCGTCTCCCTTGGCCGCTTGGCCGGCGCGGGCGAGGGCGGTACGCTGGCCTACGCCGCCAGGGTGGCCGAAGCGCTGTCGGTCGAGGAGGCCGGCGCCAGGTTCTTTCGTGATTTCAGGGCTACGCTCGAACGGATGACGGCGGAGCTACCGGCCGACCGCCCGGCAGGCAGCCGGCGCGGTTTCGTGCTGTTGCAGCTCACGCGGGTGCTCTTTCTCTATTTCGTGCAGGCCAAGGGATGGCTTGGCGGCCGCGAGCGGTTTCTGGCCGAAGAGGTCGATCGCTGTCTCGCAGCAAAGGGGGGCATTCATCGTCATCTACTGCGTCCTCTCTTCTTCGGCACCCTCAATCGCCCGCTCCCCGATCGCGGCCATGCCGCTGCCCGGTTTGGCGCCATCCCGTTTCTCAATGGCGGCCTGTTCGAGCCGCACCCGATCGAGAGAGCAATGCGGTGCGGCATCTCCAACGCGGCGTGGCAGGAGGCGTTCGACTGCCTCTTCGAGCGGTTCCAGTTCACCGTGCGCGAGGGCGCCGGCGGCGGCGATATCGCTCCCGACATGCTCGGGCGTGTGTTCGAGGGGGTCATGGCTCCCGAGTCGCGGCGCGCGTCGGGCACCTTCTACACTCCGGCCGCGCTCGTACGGCAAATTCTCGATGCCGCGCTCCTCGCGTCCCGGGCTGGCGCGGCGCCCACCCCTTCGGCACTGGACACGCTCACCATTCTCGACCCCGCCGTGGGGTCGGGCGCCTTCCTCCTCGGCGCGCTGGAACGGCTGGCCGCCCTCGGCGGGAAGAGGAGCGAAGACGAATCGGCGCGAAGACGGCGGGTGCTCCAGCGCAATCTCTTCGGGGTTGACCGAAGCGCCACGGCGGTCCGGCTCGCGGAGCTCCGGCTCTGGCTTGCGGTGATCGCCGAAGACCACACGGAGCGTCCGAGCAGGGTCCAGCCGCTTCCGAATCTCGACTGCCTCGTCCGTCAGGGCGACAGCCTCTTCGATCCCGTCGGGTGCAGGGCGCGGCTCGACGCAACAGCCGCTCGGCTCGCCGGCAGGATCGCCGAGGCACGCCACGGCGTGGTGGCCGCGGTGGGGCAGCCAAAGCGGACGCTGATGCGCGAGCTGCGCGAGCTCGAAGGGCGGGCGGCGGCGCTGTCGCTGGCTTCCGCCGAGCGGCATATCGACGCCCAGATCGGTGAGTGCCTTGGAGCAGCGCGGGAGCGCGACCTCTTCGGCGAGCGGCGGGGACTCGACTCGGTGCTCAGGGCGCGGGTGAGCACTCTGCGCGCGGAACGGCGTGCGGTGCGGCATGCCCGGCGAACGCTTGCACGGGAGCGCGAGCTCCCCTGGTTTCACTACGAGAGCCAGTTCGCCGATGTCTTCGCGGCCGGCGGGTTCGATATCGTCGTCGGAAACCCGCCGTGGTTGCGGGCCGAACAGATTCCGCCCGAGCAGCGGCGTCGGCTCAGCGAGCGGTATCGCTGGTGGCGCGGTGGCGGCGCATTCGGAAACCACCCCGATCTGTCCGTCGCATTTCTCGAGCGCGCCCTCGAGCTGGCCGCGCCCGGGGGAGTGGTCGCCCTGCTGCTGCCGGCCAAGGTCGCTAC
>JBOHSC010000321.1:0-3000 GCA_050733115.1 Gemmatimonadales bacterium | reverse complement strand
ACTCCGATCCTCGGCTGCGACGTCTGGGAGCACGCGTACTATCTCAAGTACCAGAACCGCCGCCCCGACTACGTGGCGGCCTGGTGGAACGTCGTGAACTGGACCGAAGTCGCGAAGCGCTACGCGGCGGCGAAGAAGTAGATGGCCACTCTCCCCGCCGTCGGTACCGTTGCCCCCGACTTCACCCTCCCGTCCACGGCGGGAATCGACGTCACCCTCTCGAAGCTCCGCGGCCGGAACGTGCTGCTGGCGTTCTTCCCGCTGGCCTTCACCGGCACCTGCACGAAGGAGATGAGCGCGTTCAGTGAAGACCTCGACAAGTTCCGCGACGTCAATGCGCTCGTGCTCCCGATCAGCGTCGATTCGGTGGCCACGCTGAACGAGTTCAAGTCCAAGGAACGGCTTTCCCTCGATCTCCTCAGCGATTTCAAGCGCGAGGTGAGCCGCAGGTACGGGACCCTCATCGAGGAGAAATTCTTCTCCAACCGCGCCTACATCCTGATCGACAAGGACGGAGCCGTGCGCTGGGCGTACGCGGAACAGACGCCGGCTACCCGGCGCGAGAACGAGGAGATCCTCAAGCAGTTGCGCGCCCTTTCTTAGACTCCGCGGCCGCCGCCAGCAATCCGTCGAGGATTTCGATGGCTCGTCTTTTCTTCGTGGCTCTGGCCCTGTTGCTGGCGACGGCGTGCCGGATCGAGGACCACACTCCCACCGGCTCGCGGCGCGACGAGGATGCCGTGCAGGCGCTCGTCGCGGGCTATGCGCGAACCCTGTCGGAGCGCGACTGGAAGGGCGCACGGGCGCTCTTCTGGACCGACGCGAGCTACGCCGGCCCCCTCATACCTGCGCCCGGCGATACCCACCAGGCGGTTCCGATCGATCTCGCCATCAACAGCATCGCCCGCCGGGTAGACGGACTCGATCCCCATCGCTTCGACGTGCGGGTCCTCCGCGCCGACGTGCGCCAGGACGGAGACCTGGCGGCGGTGTGGATGACCACGCGGCGCCGGATTCCGGTCGCGGGCGACGTGTCCGAGGGAGACTGGGTGGAGCACCTCGTGCTCCGCCGGATCGACGGGGAGTGGCGGATCCTGAGCGTGACGGCGCGGTCGGCGCCGCGACCCACCCCGCATGACGCCCGCTGACGCCTCGCTCGCTCTCGTCGGGTCGGTCGCCAAGCTGCTGAATGCGGGGCTCGGTACCGAGGCGACGATCGCCGCGGTGGCGGAAACGCTGCGCGCCGGGCTCCCGGCCGAGTCGATCAGGCTCTGGGTGCGCGAGCCGGGCACCGCGGCGTTCCGGCCCATCGCAGCGCCGATGGCGCCCGACGCAATGACCCTCGTCGGCTCTCTCGACGCCATACCCCGGAGCGGCGCGATCCGGCGTTTCGAGCTCGAGCACGAGGGCGATACCCTCGGCCTGCTGGAGGCGGTGTTCGACGACACCGGCGGCCGTCCGGGAGTTCTCGGGGTCGTCGCCGATATTCTGGCGCTCTACCTCGCCTCGGTCGAGTTGTCGAGCGATCTCGCCGGCGAGGTCGCGGTCCAGTCCCGCGAGATCGACGAGCACCGCCGCTTCACCAGCCTCATCATCGACAGTCTGCCCGTGGGCCTCTACGTGGTCGATCGCGAGTACCGCATTCAGACCTGGAATCGGAAGCGTGAGACCGGTACCCAGGGTCTCCGGCGCGACGCGGTGGTGGGGCGGCCGGTGTTCGAGGTGCTCACCCGGCAACCCGCGGCGCAGCTTCGCGCCGACTTCGACCGGATCTTCCAAACCGGCGAGGTCCAGCAGACGGAGATCGAAGTCGTCGCCGGCGGGGAGACGCACTACTACCGGCTCAGCAAGATTCCCATGCGGCTCGACGGCGACGAGATCAGCCACGTGATCACCATCGGTGAGGATGTCACCGAGTGGCAGTCGATCCAGTCGCAGATCCTCCAGAGCGACAAGCTCTCGGCGGTGGGGCAGCTCGCCGCCGGGGTCATGCACGAGATCAACAATCCGCTCGCCACCATCAGCGCGTGTGTGGCCGCCATCCAGGGAAAGCTCCCGCCTGCCGGCTCGCCCGGGGTCGACGCGGTGGCCGAATATCTGGAGATCATCGACAAGGAAGTGGACCGCTGCACTCGCATCGTGGACGGACTCCTCGACTTCAGCCGTCCCAAGGGAAAATCGAAGGCTCCGGTGGCCCTCAATCAGCTCGTCGACGATACCCTCTTCCTCCTCAAGCACCACCAGCGGTTCAAGCACCTCCAGGTGGTGCGCGAGCTGGATCCGTCGGACCCCCGTACCAACGGCAACGTCGAGCAGCTCATCCAGATGCTGATGGCGCTCATGCTCAATGCGCTCGACGCCATGGAGGAGGGGGGGCAGCTCACCCTCCGCACCGCGGCGGGGCGGGGGAGGGGCGACGAGGTGATGCTGGAGGTGGAAGACACCGGCGTGGGCATCGCGCGGGCCGACCAGGGGAAGATCTTCGAGCCCTTTTTCACCACCAAGCCGCCGGGACGGGGCACCGGACTCGGCCTTTCCATCTGTTACGGCATTATCGAAGAGCATCGCGGCCGGATCGAGGTGGACAGCACACCGGGGCGGGGATCGACCTTCCGGGTCTACCTGCCGGTACTCTCATGAAGGTGCTCGTGATCGAGGACGACCGCACCGTCGGCCAGCACGTGAAGCGCGGGCTCGAGGAGCACCGGTATCAGGCCGACCTGGTGGACGACGGGCTGGAAGGGCTGCGGCTCGCCGCCGGCGGGCGGTACGACCTCATCGTCCTCGATCTTCGCCTGCCCAGCATGAACGGTCTCGAGATGCTCCGGAATCTTCGCGACCGCGGCGTCACCACCCCGATCCTCGTGCTCACCGCGCAGGACGCCGTCGACTTCAAGGTGGAGGCGCTCCGCGCCGGCGCCGACGACTACGTCACCAAGCCGTTCGCCTTCGAGGAGCTTCTCGCGCGGGTGGAGGCGCTGGGACGGCGGCCGAAGGAGA